>DAOSOK010000010.1:50847-130814 GCA_035373905.1 Candidatus Ozemobacteraceae bacterium
GGCCATTACGCTTCGTCCTTCGAACTCGGGGAATCGGAGCGGAACACCTTGGTGACGCCGTTGACCCGCAGCAGAGCCCGTATGAGCGCCTGGAGCTGCTGGGCGTTGGCGACCTCGATCGAAAAGTCGAGCACGCCCGTGCGCTGCTTCGTCGTGCGGGCGTTCGCGGAGTAGATGTTCACGCCCTGGTTCGAGATCACGCTCGTGACGGCGTTCAGCATGCCCGGCCGGTCGGTCGTCTCGACGCGCATGCGCGTCCGATACGACTGGTCGACCTGTTCGACCTGGACGCCCATATCCCAGCGCACGTCGATCAGACGCCCCTCGGGCTGTTTGTACAGCTCTTTCGCGTTCGGGCAGTCGGTGCGATGAACCGTCACGCCTCGTCCGCGAGTGATGTATCCCATGATCGGGTCGCCCGGAATCGGATTGCAGCAGCGCGATATCTTGACCTCGGCAGATTCTATTCCGCCTGCTATAATTCGTGGCCCCTTCCGGGCCTTCCGGCGATGCTCTCGGTCCGGCTTGCGCTGAGGCTGCTGCGCGGACGGCACGACGGGCGGCGCCTGCCTGGGCACGAGGTCGGGAAACAGTTTCCCGATTACCTGCTGGGCGCGGACCTCGCCGGCTCCGATGCCGGCATACAGCTCGTCGAGGTTCGGGAAACCGATGTTCTTGATCTCCTCGACGAAGGCGGGAAGCTTGATCTTCTTTTCTTCTTCCTTCGTGCCACCCATCCGCGAAAGCGTCTCGAGGAACTCCTTCTCGCCGTTGCCGACGAACTCTTCGCGGAACTCCTTCTTGAGCCAGGCCCTGATCTTCTTCTTCGCGTTCGTGCTCTGGACGAACTTGAGCCAGTCGCGGCTCGGGCCTTTCTGGATCTTGCTCGTGATGATCGAGACGATGTCGCCGTTCTGGAGCGAGTATTCGAGGGGGACGATGTGCCCGTTCACCTTCGCGCCGATGCAGCGGTGTCCGACGTCGGTGTGGATGTGATACCCGAAATCGACCGGCGTGCTGCCCTTGGGAAGCTCGACTACGTCGCCCTTCGGAGTGAAGACGTAGACGTGATACTGGAACAGCTCGACCTTGACCGTCTCCATGAACTCGGAGGCGTCCTTGGCGTCCTGATACCAGTCGATGAGGTTTCTGAGCCACGACAGCTTTTCCTTGTAGTCGGGCGTCGCTTCTTTGCCGCTCGATTCCTTGTAGTCCCAGTGGGCGGCGATACCTTCCTCCGAGATGCGGTGCATCTCTTCGGTGCGGATCTGCACTTCGAGCGGCCTGCCGTCGTAGATGACAGTCGTGTGTAGCGACTGATACATGTTCGGCTTGGGAACGGCAATGTAATCCTTGAAACGCCCTGGAATCGGCTTCCAGAACTTGTGAACGATGCCGAGCGCGCCGTAGCAGTCCTTGACCGATTTGGTCAGGATGCGCACGCCGAGAAAGTCGTAGAGCCCTTCCAGCGTGAGATTGTGCTTCTGCATCTTGCCCCAGATCGAGAAAATCTGCTTCGGTCGCCCCGATAGATCGGCGTGGATGTGAACTTCGCGCAGGTGCTTGTCGATCTGGTGCAGCGCTTCCTGGAGCTTGGCGTCGCCCTCGAGGCCCTGCTTGACGAGAAACTCGGAAATTTCCTTGTATTGGTCTGGCTGAAGAATCTGGAAGGAAAGCTCTTCGAGCTGGCTCTTGATCTTGTTGATACCGAGACGGTGGGCCAGCGGAGCGTAAATCTCGAGCGTCTCTTTCGCGACGTATTTCTGCTTCACCGGCGGCAGATACTGGAGGGTGCGGAGGTTGTGAAGCCGGTCGGCGAGCTTGATCAGGATGACGCGCACGTCGTTCGTCATCGCGAACAGCATCTTGCGGAAGTTCACGGCCTGAGCCGCCGTCGCGGAGCTGAAGAACATCTTGTTCAGCTTGGTGACGCCCTCGACGAGCTGGGCCAGCGTCGGCCCGAACATGGCTTCGAGGTCCTGCAGGGTGGCGGCCGTGTCCTCGACTACGTCGTGGAGCAAGGCGGCGCAGATCGACGTCGAGTCGAGCCGCAGTTCCTGCGCGACGATCATCGCGACAGCTTCGGGATGAATGAAATACGATTCGCCCGAGGCGCGAAACTGGTCTTTATGGCACTCCTGGGCGAACCGGTAAGCCTTTCCGATGCGCTCGAAATCGGCTTCGGGGTTGTAGGCTTTTACTGCTGTGACGATTTCGTCGAGGGAAATGGCGTACCACCTTCCGCGGCCGTTGCGAAACTCTTCACGGCGTCTTCGAGGGTGTTGTAGACCGCGAAATGGTGCGTGAACTGGGTGATCAGGAACACGCGCCGCATCTTCGCGCTCAGATTGACAAGGCGAAGGTCGCCCTTGCCCTGCCGCGTCTTCTTCAGGCCGTGGACGAGCACGCCCATGCCGGCCGAACTCATGTACTTCAGGCTGGCGAGATCGATGATCAGGCGGCAGCGCCCCTGGTCGCAGAGCTCGTTGAGCTTGTCACGCAGGATGTCTGAATTCTCGAACGTGATCTCGCCGCGCACGTCGATGATGACGGCACCGTTGTCGCGTTCCTGGCATTCGATGGTAAGACTCATGAGAACCTCTCGGATCCGGGTTTGATGTACAATACCACCGCCTGAAACAGCGTGTCAACGGTTCCACCGTGAGAGTGAGAATTCACGATGGTTCGACCATTTCGGTGGGCTTTTCGCGGAGGCTGAGGTGGTAACTGAGCGATTCGAGTTCGATCGCGAGATCGACGTTATGGACCGTCACTTCGCCGGTCGAGATCAGTTTGAACGGAGCAAAGTTCAGTACGGCCTTCACGCCCGACAGCTGGGCAATCTCGAACACCTCGTGAACCGCCTCTGCCGGGACGGTCAGGATCAGGATCTCGATGCTGAGCTCCTTGACCGCCTTCGGAATTTCGGAGACATGGCGGATGGTTCCGGCATTCCCTACGTTTTGGCCGATCACCTGCGGGTCTTTGTCGAACAAGGCGACGACTTTGAAGTTGCGCCGCTCGAAGCCGCGATACGAGGCCAGGGCCTTTCCCAGGCGGCCTCCCGCGCCAACGATGCCGACCATGCGCTTGCGCTCCAGGCCGAGAATCTTGATGATGTGGTCACGAAGTTTCCCGACCGAGTAGCCGACACCGCGCTTCCCGAACTCGCCGAAGTAGGCGAGATCTTTTCTGACCTGGGCGGGATTCAGATCGAGCCGGTCGGCCAGTTCCTGCGATGAAACGACCGGGATGCCGTCGTCATCGAGCCCGTTGAGACACCGGAGGTAAACCGAAAGTCTCCTGATCGTGGCCTGCGGCGGCTGAATCTGGCTTTTTTCCACGCGGAGTTGCTCCTGGACAAGCGGCGATGCAACTTTCTACCACAACGGGCCCCGCGAGAGCAACAACGCATTTTTGTCCGTCGAACCCGTGGTGTTATACTATTTCACCAATAGCAGGAGGGAACATATGTCCCCTGAAATCAAGAGAGCCGAAAAAAAGTTCACCTACGGCGATTATTGCACCTGGCCCGACGACGAACGCTGGGAATTGATCGACGGCGTCGCGTTCGATATGACACCTGCTCCGTCCCGGCAACATTCGCTCGTTCAAGGGGCTCTCCAGGACATTCTCCGGCCATTTTTCCGGGGAAAACCTTGCGAGGTGCACAACGCCCCCTTCGACGTACGGCTGCCGAAAGGCCAGGAGGCCGACGAACTGGTGGACACCGTCGTTCAGCCCGACCTGCTCGTCGTCTGCGACGAGAAGAAACTCGATGACAAAGGATGCCGGGGCGCACCCGATCTCGTCATCGAGATTCTATCGCCCTCCACCTCGTCACGAGACCACATCACGAAAAAATATCTCTACGAGAAGCATGGCGTGAAAGAGTTCTGGATCGTCTCGCCAGCCGACCGCCGAATCATCGTCTATGTCCTGGAATCAGCCGGGCGCTTCGGGGAAGCGGTCATATATAGCGATATTGATATCATGAAATGCAGCCTGTTTCCCGGCCTCGAAGTAGATCTGGGGTATGTTTTCTCATCTATTCCCCGGACCGTTCGGGAGTCTCCAAGAAAATATCTCGCCTGATATATGCTTTTGCCGCCCGTCTTGATGCAAGCGGTGACGTCTACTCCAGCGAGGCTGGGAACGTGAAGCCGCGCAGGAAATCCGCGGCCGGCATCATCGATTTCCCGGGGCGCTGAAGCTTCAGCAACAGCAGAGAGCTGCCCTCGCCGCAGGCCACGCGGACGCCGTGCGCATCGGCCCGGATGACCGTGCCGGGAGCGGCCGTGACTGACTCGTCCACCGCGGCCGCCCCGACCTTGAGCCGTTCGCCGTTCGCTTCGAACCACGCGCCTGGGCAGGGCGTCATCGCCCGGATGAGATTGAAAAGCTCTGTCGCTGGTCTGTTCCAGAGAAGATGAGCCGTGTCGCTCGAGATTTTCTGCGTATAGGAGGCGAGCGCGTGATTCTGGGGCTCGGGGCGTATCTCGCCGCGTGAGAAGCCGAGAAGCGTGCGCACCACGAGTGGGGCTCCCAGCTCGCTCAGACGGTCGTGCAGGCTCGAAAGCGTGTCGGCAGGCGCGATGGGCGTCGTTTCCGTCGCGAGAATGTCGCCTTCATCCATTTTTTCGTTCATCAGCATCACGGTGTTCCCTGTGACGGAGTCGCCCGCAATCAGCGCTGCATGAATGGGGGAGGGGCCACGGTATTTCGGCAGGAGCGAGGCGTGCAGGTTGACCGCCGCCAGCCGGGGGATGTCGAGCACTTCCTGCGGGAGGATGAGCCCGTAGGCGACAACGACGAGAAAATCGGGCTTCTCTGCACGCAGTTCGGCGACCGCTGACGGATCTTTGCGGAAGGATGCTGGCTGCCAAACGGGGAGCCCGAGCGCCTCTGCTGCCTGTTTGATGGGAGTCGCCGTCTCCTTGTGCCCTCGGCCCTTGGGCCGGTCGGGCATGCAATACACCGCCGTGACCTGGAACGCGGGTGATGCAGCAAGGGCCTTGAGGACAGGCACCGCAAAGGCGGGGCAGCCCATGAAGACCACCCGCAGGGGGGAGGACCCGGCTGATTCGGGCATGTTCCGTTTTCAGGCGACGGCTTCGTCGTCGCCGTCGTCGTCCCGTTCGTCGTCTTCGTATTCGATCGTGCCGCCGGCTTCGATGATCGAAAGCTCCTGCCTGATCTGCAGTCTCCGGGCCTTCGAGATGCGGTCGACAAATACGACGCCGTCGAGATGATCAAGCTCGTGCTGGAAGGCACGGGCCATCAGGCCGTCGGCCTGGATTTCGAACAGCTTGCCGTCGAGATCGGTCGCACGGCCGACGATCTTCTTCGCCCGCGTGACGTTCTCACGCAGTCCCGGCAGGGAAAGGCACCCTTCCTCGCAGGTTTCCTTGCCGGACTGGCTGATGATCTCGGGATTGATGAACACCATGGGATTGTCGCCGGTGTCGATCACGAACAGCCGTCTGTTGATGCCTACCTGCGGGGCTGCGAGACCGACGCCGTTGTTCTTGTACATCGTCTCGAACATATCCTTGGCCAGCGTGCGAAGTTCATCGTCGATGGCCTGAATGGGTTCTGAGAGCTCGCGCAGCGGCTCTTCACCCAGGTGAAGTATGCGTCTGATCATGGAATGTCTCCTTCGGCGGACAGGGTTCCAATCGCTTGGAACGAAATGCGTGAATTTCCCGACAGTATATCAGAATCCTTCCCGCATTCCTACCACTGAAATGCTGCCGCAAGCGCCTCTTGGGTTTGTTCCGCAGGCGCGCGCTGCCGTACGCGCGCTAAAGGACGAAATATGGATCTATATCAACAGATATTTTTACCCCGGAAACGGCAGCCGCCTTCAGCGACGCCCGCAGGGCCGTCGCCAGCGCACCCCGGTCCGGGTTCCGCGCGAGGAGTTGGAAGCGGAACTGGTTGTTGATTCGCTCGATCGGTGCCGGCGCCGGCCCCAGGATGTTCCCGCCCGCGAAGCCGGGATTCCCGGAGAGGGCATCGGCGAGCTTCTGCGCCGCCTCTTTCGCCTTGTCGGCCTGCTCGCTGGTGAACAGGAGCGAGGCGAGCGCGAGGAACGGCGGAAACCCTGCCGCGCGCCGGTGTTCCGACTCTTCGGCGAAAAAGCCGTGGTAATCCTCGGTGAGGGCATGCCTGATCGAATGGTGATCGGGAAAATACGTCTGAAGAACGACGCGCCCCGCAACATCGCCGCGCCCGGCTCTGCCTGCAACCTGTGCCAGCAGCGAAAAATTCCGTTCCGACGAGCGGAAATCCGGAATCCGCAGCAGGCTGTCCGCGGCGAGAATGCCGACGAGCGTGACGTCGGGAAAGTCGAGGCCCTTGGCGACCATCTGTGTGCCGATCAGGATGTCAACCTCGTGACGGCCGAACCGTTCGAGAATCTGCTCGAGCGAGCCCCGGGTGCCCGTCGTGTCCGAGTCCATGCGTGCGATGCGGGCGCCGGGAAAATACCGGCGTGCCTCTGATTCGACGCGCTGCGTGCCGGCCCCGAAATACCGGATCGCCTCGCTGCCGCACGACGGGCAGACGGTCGGCAGGGGCTTGGCCTCGCCGCAGTAATGGCATCGCAGGATGCGACTGCCCTCGTGATACACGAGAGACACCTGGCAGCGCGAGCACTCGATGACCTTGCCGCAAGCCCGGCACAGCACGAAACTGCTGTGCCCGCGGCGGTTGAGATAGAGGATGGCCTGCTTGCCGGCGCCGAGGGTCGATCTGAGGGCGTTCGCGAGCGTTTCCGAGAACATGCTCCGGTTCTTTTTGGCGACGAGCTCCTGCCGCATGTCGACGAGATCGACCTGCGGCGGCGTGCGGTCGGTGACCCGCCGCGTCATTTCGACGAGACGGTACCGGCCGTCCCTGGCCCGCTGAAACGCGTCCATCGTCGGAGTGGCCGATCCCATCACGAGCTGTGCGTGCTCGAGTTCGCATCGCTTCGCGGCCGCCTCGCGGGCATGGTAGCGGGGGGATTCCCCCTGCTTGAATGTGGGTTCCCCCTCCTCGTCGATGATGATCGAGCCGAGGTTCGGAACCGGTGCGAAGACGGCCGACCGGGCGCCGACGACGACGGGAGCCGCGCCCGAGCGGATCAGTTCCCACTGGTCGAACCGCTCCCCGTCGGACAGTCGGCTGTGCAGGATGGCGACGCGCTCGCCGAAACGGTCGCGGAAACGTTTGACCATCTGGGGGGTCAGGGAAATTTCTGGGACGAGCACGATGACGCCGCGTCCCGCTTCCAGGAGCTCGGCCACCCAGCGGAGATAGACTTCGGTCTTTCCCGAGCAGGTGACGCCGCGAACGAGCACCGGCCGACGGTCTCCGGCTGCCGCCGCCCGGATCTCGGAAAGCACGGCCGTCTGTTCGGCCGTCAGTTCGGGAAGCGGAGGCGTGGCGGTGCGGTAATACGCGTCGCGCGCCACCTCGCGCCAGAACCGCTCTTCACGGATCGTCAGCATGCCTTTCTTCACGAGTTGCTGCACGGGCGCGTTGCTGACGTCGGCTTCCCGGCACAGCCTCGGGATGGACAGGGGCGTATTGATGCGGAGGAGCGCCTCGATTACCTGGCGCTCCTTCGGCGTCAGGGACTCGAGTTCGATGGCCCGGTCCTGCGGAATCGCAACGAGCCTGACGACGCGAGGTCCTGCCGCTTCCTGCTTCTCGAAGCCGACGACGACCATCCCTTCCGCCGACCACGTGGCCAGTCGGGCGGAAACCTGGGGAAAGCGCGCCAGCCACGATTTATAGGCGGCCTCGCCCTTGCCGCGCAGCCAGGCGACCGGGGCGGGAAGGGCTTCCATGGAGCCGGCCAGCGCCGCCGGGCCGGGCCGGGCGATCCGTGTCATCTTCTGTTTCACCCCCGCCGGAAGCATCGCGTGAAAGGCCTCGCCGGGCGTGCAGAGACAGGACTCCGCCATCCAGAGGGCGAGGCAGACGAGGGCATCGGAGAGAAGAGGGATCGGATCGAGGACTTCGGTCACCGGGAGGGTGCGGAAGTCGGGTTTTATATCGGTGACTCTAATAATATACCCAATAATTCTCTGGGACTGGACGGGCGCGACGACCCTGCAGCCGACGGCCGGGAATGCGTCTGGCGACGCGTCGAGATGATAGGTGAGAACACCGCCTTCAAACGGGATCGCGACCGGGAAAGAGACTTCGATGTAGCGCCGGACGATGCCGGTGTTCATGCCGCTGCGGACCGCTCAGCCGGCCGGCTGGGAACGTCTGTCGGCCAGGAGTTCGGCCAACCGCAGAAACGCAGGCTGGGCGGTGACGTCGGGAAGGAGCCGATCGCCCGAGCCGTCGGTGACGATCAGGTGCCCGAGCGGTTGTCGCCGGACGACGAGCGTTCCGGTGGCGGCAAGCGTTTTGACGGCAGTCTCTGGGGCGTCGGGATGGACGAACCTGACGTGAAACGCTCCGGGAGGGGCAGGGGGGACCGTTTCCGATGCTGTCGGATCGAGGGTCACGCTCAGGGCCGAGCTTCGTCCCTTTTTCGCAGGAAGCGGGAATGGGCCCTCGTATGTTTCGATATGGAGCATGGGTGCTTTTTCCGAAGTCGGAAAGCCGAGCCTGCGGAGCTGACGCCTCAATTCGGCGAGCCACGCCGGGGCATCGCCGGCAAGCGTGGCGAGAGGAGCCGGAACGGTTCGCGTGACGGCCACGGGGAATGCCGCAAGAGACTCGCGCCTGGAAAGAAGCAAGACCACGTCGGAGAGAAGCCGTTCGAATGTTTTCCGCCACATGCCGGGATGCTGGGGCAGTTCGACGAGGGTATGCCCGAGCGCGGCGCACTCGCGCGCAATCGGTTCGCCCGATTCTGGAAGCGTCTCGTGAAGGAGGAACAGGGCCCCCCCGCGGCGGAGCATCAAGTCGATCGCAGGGGTGCGCGCAACGCCTCGCGTGAGATCGGAGAGGGTTGCCGGTGGAAGCCCGATGGCGACAGTCGCGGCAAAAACGTCGGTGCGTTCGGCCCAGGCGGGATGCGGTTCGTGAAAAAGAACCGGGGCTCCACTCAGGGCGCGCAGGGCCTCAGGAGCGGCCCACCCCTCGGCTTCGGGAGCAAGGGCAATGCGGATTTCGAACCCGCCCTGTTGAAAATGCCAGACGAGATCGGGCGCGAAGCCCGCGGCGAGCCCGCGACCGACGACGATCAGCAGGCGCGCCGCGGCAGGCTTACTTTTCGACCTCAATCTCGAGGGCTCCGGAGGCGATCTCTTCCATCGCGACCTTCACGTAGTTCTCGTCGCCGGTGTCGATCAGCCGCTTGCGGCCTTCGACCAGCATCTTGACGCGCTGGGAAATGGCCATGACGGCGTCATACTTGTTCGGGATGCGATCGGTGATTTCGGTGCGTGAGCGGAACTTCAGAGCCATTTATTCGACCTCCGGTGTGTGGTTGATCTCTTCGGTAGCCTCTTCCTCGCTGTGGTCCGCGATCTTGCGGCCAAGCAGGCGGAGCGCTGCGGTTTCGGGGTTGATCGCCGAAAGAATGACGTGATCGGAATCGGTGACGACGATGGCGCGGGTTTTCCGGCCGTAGGTCGCGTCGATCAGCTTGCCCCGCTCCTTGGCGTCTTCCTTGAGGCGCTTGATCGGAGCCGAGCCGGGGCTGACGATAGCAACGATGCGGCCGGCGACGACGACGTTGCCGAACCCCACGTTGAGAAGACGGACCTTCATACGATGCTCCTCACACTCTCACTCGATGTTCTGGGCCTGCTCGCGAATCTTCTCGATCTCGCACTTGATGTCGAGAACCTGCTGGATGACGAGTATATCGCCAACTTTACTGCCTGTCGTATTCGCCTCGCGGTTGAGCTCCTGAAGCAGGAAATCGAGGCGGCGGCCGATGGGTTCAGAGCTGTTCATGATGGTGCCGAGTTCTTTCAGGTGGCTTGCGAGCCGGGTCAGCTCCTCGCTGATGTCGGAGCGGTCTGTCCAGATGGCGATCTCGGAGGCGAGCCGCGAATCCTCGATCCCGGACTGGCCCGCGAGTTCCTTGATGCGGGCGGTGAACCGTTCGATGAACGCGGCGCGATACTGGGGAAGACGCTCCTCGATCGCCTTTCGGCATTCGTCGAGGCGATCTTTACGTCGAAGGATGTCGGCGGCGAGATTCGCCCCTTCGCGTTTGCGCGACTCGATGAAGGCAGCGATCGCTTTTTCCGCGACCGGCTTGATGCGGGCCCAGATGACGTTCTGGTCGGCTTTTTCGGAATCGACCTTCATGACGCCGGGAAGCCCGAGCATGCCGTCGAGCTGAAGCGGAAGCGCGCGGCCGGTCTCCTTTTCGAGATCTGCGGCGAGGTCGATGAAGGATTTCAGCAACTGCCGGTTGACGACGGCCTGCTGCGTCGGGGTGTAGTCGACGATCTCGAGGTTGACCGAAACCTTGCCGCGGGAAATGCGCTCGCTGATGAGACTGCGAAGCATCGCGTCGGCCCAGCCGTACCCCCACGGCACATGCACGTCGAGTTGGAGAAAACGGTTGTTCACGGACTTGAGTTCGACCGCCACACGGCCGGTCGCATCCGTCACTTCACCTCGCCCGAAACCCGTCAGACTCGCTACCATATCCGCATATTATACTGTATTCCCCAGATGAATGCAAATCGAAAAACTCGCACGGGCGGAGTAGGATTGACACGCTATGATGCACTGGACGGATACGCATTGCCATCTCGACGCCCCGGAACTGGCTGCTGACATCGCCGGTGTGCTGGAACGGGCCGAACAAGCCGGGGTCGGGCGATTGATCGTTCCCGGCGTGACCGGCGGTGTTCGTGATCCTGGCTGGCCAGGGTCGGTGGCGAGGGCCTGGGGGGTGCATCCATGCTACGGCGATGACAAACGCCCGGAAGATATCCTGGCGGAATGGGCACGGTGCGGGTATCGGCCCGTGGCGATCGGTGAATGCGGGCTGGATGTGAAGTCGGATGTCCCGATGTGCCATCAGATCGAAATATTCACGGCACAGGCCGAGATCGCGCGACGAAGCGGGCTTCCTCTGCTCGTGCATCTTCGGGGCGCCTGGGACAAAGCCCGCGCAATTCTCCGGGACCATGCGGTCGGCGTTCCCTGGATCATGCATGCATTCAGTGGCCCGGTCGAGATCGCTCGCCATTTCCTCGCGGACGGGGCCGTCATCTCGTTCGCTGGCTCCCTGTGCATGCCCCAGGCGCGGAAAACGCCGGCCGTCGCCCGTGATGTTCCGATCGACAGGCTCGTGTTCGAAACCGACGCTCCCGATCTGAAACCCTATTTCTTCAATGCGCCCTGTAACGAACCGGCTTCCCTGCCGGGGATTGCAGCGTATCTGGCCGACCTTCGCGGCGTGGCCGTTGAGGAAATTCAGGCTGCAGCCGCCTCGACCGTGCGCCGCATCTTCGGCTGATTCCGCCCATCAGGGGGGCGCACCAATTCTCGAAACTGCTGACGTAGCATGGCGTTACCGGACAGTGCAGAGTCACACGCCCGTTCATCCCGACTTGTCGAAGGGTGAACGGCACTCGCGCGTCGACAGGCTCAGCACGAGCGGAACATCGTCACTGTGCGAAACGTCTCATACGCTTGTTCTGCCCTGCCTTTGGGGCGGAAGCCTCGCTGTGGTATGCTCCTGCAACATCGACACGGAGGAAGGCGGGGGCTGACATGGGCGGGGATGAGACACGGTTTTACCGGACGGAACTGCTGATCGGGCCTGACGCGCTCAAAAAGCTGGAGGGTGCGCACGTTGCCGTGTTCGGGATGGGCGGCGTCGGGTCGTATGCCGTCGAGGGGCTGGCGCGGGCCGGCGTCGGGCACCTGACGCTGGTCGATTTCGACACGATCGGCCGCACCAACCTGAACCGCCAGATCATGGCGCTCGAATCGACGATCGGCAGGCCGAAGGTCGATGCGATGGGTGATAGAGTGCTCGATATAAATCCCGCCTGCGTCGTCGAGCGGCACCAGGTCTTTTTCGACCGGGAACAGATCGCCGGTCTCCTGCAGCGCCCGTATTCGCTCGTCATCGATGCGATCGACTCGTTCAACCCGAAGATCACCCTCATGGTCGAGACCGTGAAGGCGGGGCTGCCCCTCCTGTCCGCCATGGGCGCGGCAGCCAAGATCGATCCCACGCGCGTGAAAGCCTGTGATATCAGCGAGACCACGATCTGTCCCTTCGCGCGCCGCATCAGGAAACGGCTGCGGAGTTTCGGCATCGAGCGGGGCATCACCGTGATCTCCTCGGTCGAGCCGCCGATCATGCCCTACCACCCCGACGAGATCCCCGGCGAGCGGCGCGAGGTGACGCTGACGCGCGGCCGGCCCCGGATGATCCAGGGCTCGATCGGATACATGACCGCCATCTTCGGGATGATGCTCGCCGGCGTCGCCGTTCAGCGGCTGACGGGACTTGCGACGGCGTCCCAGACGCCGCGAGGCTTCACCGCGAAGGCCACGGCCTCGCTCCCGGCCGTCAAAGACGACGAAAACGAAGACTGAAAGCGGCATCCGCCGTTCCGGCCGTTCAGGAAAAGGGCTGAGATGCCAGCTCGATGACGGTATCGAGGGGAATGGTTTCGCCCCGGGCCTTAGAATCTAAATTCAACAATATAAAACGATCTTCCCAGGGCGGCTTCGCGCCGGGGAAGGCATGCTTCAACAAGGAAAGCGCCATCTTGCGCCGGCTTCCCAGCATAACCGAAAGAAGCTTCAGGGCACGTTCCCGGCGCCCAAATTCGCCTTCGTCGAGGGGCAGGGGACGCAGTTCGAGGATCGTGCTGTAGACCTTGGGAGAGGGGCGGAACGAGGCGGGGGAAAACCTCGTTCCGAGAACCGGCTCGGCGAACAGCCGCACCTGGGCCGACAGGTAGCCGTAGGCGTCAGTTCCGGGCTTCGCCGCAGCCTTGCGGGCGACTTCATCCTGAAGCAGGAACACGAGCCGGGTGGGTTGCGGCTTCAACATCAGAAAGCGACGGAGAATCGCCGTGCCGCAGTAATACGGAAGGTTGCCCGTGACGAACAGGCGCTTCCCGGCCGGCACCAGGGGGGCAAGGTCCATCTCCATGACGTCGCCCCACCGGACGGTGAGGCGGTCTCCGAATCGGGCGAGCTCGTCCCGCATCCGCTCGTCGATCTCGAACGCCTCGATCGACGCGCCGGTCGCGATCAGCTTCTCCGTCAGCGCACCCGTGCCGGGACCGATCTCCCAGACCACGTCGCCGGGGCCGGCGTCAAGTCTGCGGACGATCTCGGCTGGCAGCCGCGCATCGGTGCAGAAGTTCTGGCCAAGCGATTTTTTCGCGGCCGGTTTGCCGTCACTGGTCATCCTGCCACCAGTCGTCCGACGGGGTTTTCGCGACGTCCTTTATCGTCTCGAGAAACTCGTCCCGTTTCGCGCGCGGCATGGTCGGCTGCGTCAGCGCCTTCAGAACGCGGACTTCGAGTTCACGGCGGGGGAGGTCGAGCCTGACGACGTCGCCCGCCGCGATTTCACGGGTGGGTTTGGCCGGAATGCCGTTGATTGAAATCAGGCCGCGTTTGCAGGCTTCGTTCGCGAGAACGCGGCGTTTGATCAGGCCGGTCGCCTGGAGAAATTTATCGAGTCTCATGTGCGTTCGTCCTCGGATAAAACGACGGGGACGGGCCGGTCGGCCCGCCCCCGTCGATCGGTTGTCATTACAGCAGTTTGAGCAGTTCCTGGTTGCGGATGACGTGGGCCTGGTTGCGCATGCCTGTCAGGAAGCCGGAATAATATTCCTGCATATATTCCTGCTTCAGCTGGGCACGAATCTTTTCGCGAACGGTGGTGTCGAGCTTCGCCTTCTCGCCGCGGTCGCCCTCGGCCTCGTAGAGGATGATGGACCAGCCGTAGCTCGTCTGCAGGGGCGGGGTGAACTGGCCGACATTCAGCTTCCAGACTGCTTCCTCGACGTTGGCGGGGAGCTGGCGGCGGCGGATCTTGCCGATGCTGCCGCCTTCCGTGCCGCTGCCGTCGATCGAGTAGCGCTTGGCGAGCAGCGAGAAAATCTCGCCGTTCTGCAGCCGCTTGTACACGTCGTTCGCCGTTTCTTCGTCGGAGACGAGAATCTGGCGCAGTTTGCGTGACTCGGGTGTGTCGAACTTCTCTTGGTTCTTCGCGAAGTAGTCCTGGATCGCGACCTCGGTGGGTTCGAAGGTCATGATGTTGCGCAGTTCGTCCTTCAGACTTTCGAACGGCTTGAACTGATCGACCTTGTAGGAGTCGATGCGGATGAAGTGGAAGCCAAGCTCGGTCTCGATCGGGCCGAGCATCCGGTTTTCCGCGCCGATCTTCGGAAGGGCCGCGAACTCCTTGTGGATGGCCGGGAGGTAGGTGTGCCCGTCGACGGTGACCTGGCCGACGGCCTGCGTCAGCGCGAAGTTCGAGAAGCCGGGATTGGCGGAGAAGGGCAGGGGGCCGATCTTGACCGAACCCGCTTCGTGCGCCTCGGAGGCGACGGCTTCGAAGGTGGCGGCATTGATGCGCTTGGCGATTTCCTGGGCCTTGGCGGACGCGAGTTCGCGGCGCCGCTTGTCTTCGAGAATACTGCGGATCTTCGCCTTGACCGTATCGGTGAAGCTGAGCTGGATCGGATCGAGGATCGATTCGAGCTGGAAGAGGTGGTAGCCCTTGTCAGTCTTGATCACGGGCGAGACTTCCTCCGGCTTGAGACTGAACACGGCTTCCTCGATTTCCGGCATGATGCTGCCGCCCTGGCCGATCTCGTCTTCGAGCATCGCGCGCTGTTCGGTGGAGTAGTCGGTCGTGATCTCACCCTTGAAGAACACCGGCAGCTTGCCTTCGGTGCGGCGGGATTTGCCCATGGAATACTGCATCGCGACTTCCTTGGGCGTGCGGCTCTTTTGTTCGAGCAGATCTTTGGCTAATTCGAGATCGCTCTGGGCCTTCGCGTCAGCCTGCTCTTTCCGAAGTTCGGCCTCGATACGGCCGCGAACCTCGCTCAGCGGGCTTGTCTTGCCGGCGTCGCGACTTTCGACCTTGATGATGTGCCAGCCGAACCGGGTGCGGACAGGCTCGGTCACGTCGCCGATGGCCGCGGCGAACGCGGCATCCTCGAAGGGCTTGACCATCTGGCCGCGGGCGAATGCGCCGAGACTGCCGCCATCCTTCTTCGAACCGGTGTCATCGGATTTCTCGGAGGCGAGCTTGGCGAAGTCTTCCTTGCCGTTCACGATCCGGTCGCGGATCGCGCGGATCTCGGCCTCGGCCGCCGCGAACGCCCGCTCCTCATCGTGGGCGGCGCTCACGTCGAACGAATGCGTGCTGTGCTTGTCCCTGATTTCGAGCTTGGCGGGGGTTTCGCCGGCCGGAAGGACGATGCACACGGCGCCGGAGACGGCTTCCTGCGGTTTCCCGGAAAGGGGCAGGGCGAGAGCGCCGTCGACCTTCTTCTGGCTCTCGGCAGTCGGCTGGAGAGTGGTTCCCGACGCCGTCGTGAGAACGATGCTGGAGTAGTCGAGCGCGGCATCGGCCTTGCGGTCGGCGATGCCGGCATTGAAGGTGTAAAGCGTCTCACCGTTCTTCTGTCCGATCGCGAAGTTGCGAAGCGAAATAGAATAGTTGTCGAGATCTTTCTCGAAACTGTTGCGGGGCTTGATCAGGATATGCCGGGCGGTGACCGTCTCGGGAACCTTGAACTCGTCGATCTTGTCGGTGTAGCGGCGCTTGATATCGCTTTCGGAGACGGGCATGCTCTTCTGATACTCGGCGTCGTTTGGGTTGATGAACACGTGGAACACGGACGCGCGCTTCGAACTCATGAACTCGCCGCGGTTCTTGTCGTAGTATTCCTTGATCTCGGCGTCGGTGATCGAGGCGATTCCGGCGAAATCGCCGGGGGCGATCAGCAGGCTGGTAAAGGTGATTTCGTCGGGGTTCTTGAAGCGTAGCTTGTTCTCTTCGTAGAACTTTCTCATCGCCTCGTCGGTGAGACTGGCGACGGTGCTGACGGGCCTGACGACGCGGCTCTGCACGGAGCGGATGATCTCTTCACGATACCGGCGGTCGGAGTATTCCTTCTCGTCGATGCCTTCGCGCATGAGCATGCGGTCAAACTCTCCCGGGGCGATCTGACGGCGGTCCTTGTCGACGAGCGACTTCGGACTTTCGACGGGGCGGATGTTGTTCGCCTTCGCATACAGGTTCAGCAGGCTCGTGGTGATCAGCCCCTCGAGCACGCTTTCCTTGATCTGCGCGCCGAACGCCTCGCGCAGCTGCTGGGGAACGTTCTGCAGCCGGCGATACTCGTTGGTGGACATCAGCGCGGTGAACAGTTGCTTCACCGTGATCGCTTCGGTCAGGGAGGCGTTCGCCGTTGGGTAGGAAACATGGACGGCCGGAAGATCGGCTTTGGCTGCGAGTTCAGCCGGCAGGGCCGATTCCGAGCGCATGGCTTTCGCCTCGTTCGCTTCGGCGCGTCGCCGCTTCTCGTCCATTTTGCTCTGGGCGCGGCTCGAGCCGTAGCCGATGATGAAGCACGAGAGGACGAACAGGGAAACCGTCGCCCAGATGATCTCCTTGAGATGGAGTCTCAGCCACCTCATCGACATGAACCTCGCCTTGGCCATTGCTACCGCTCCTTCAGAAAGTGAGTGATGGTGTACAGGTTGATCCTGCTCACGTTTGGGCGCGCCCGCTTCCAGCCGCGATGTATTCGGGCCGGAGGCGGACGAGACGACGGATTATAGCACCTCACCTCTCGGGTGTCAAAGACTCCGATGTCTCCGGAAAAGGCCGCGGAGTCTTTGCGTTGACAATCGCGGGTACGGCTGTTAGCCTCGCAGCATGTCGAAGAAACCCTGCCGGAGAAGGCCGGCGTGAGTCTCGGAAGAGCGTTCGGTTCCCTTGCCGCGCTGACCCTGCTGTCCCGTCTGAGCGGCTTCGTCCGGGTCGCCGTTTTCGCCGCCATCTACGGCGGCGGTCGCGAGGCCGATCTGTTTCTGGCCGCGATGATTCTGCCGGAGCTGCTCTACAAGTTCATGGCGGACGGCCTGGTGTCCGCCGCGGCGATCCCCCTCTTCGTGCGTCGCCGCGACGATGCCGGCGCGGTCCGCAGATCCTTCTGGAGCCTGTTCTGGTTCGTGTCCGCCTGCGCCCTCGCGCTTTCCGGCGCGCTGGCGCTGGCCGCGCGGCCCATCTGCGGCGTCCTCGTCCCCGGGTTCCTCCATGAGACGTTCGAACGCATGGTCGCCCTCTGGCGCATCCTGACGCCCTACACTCTCCTGTCGGTCCAGGCGGCCCTGCTGACGTCGTATCTGAACGCCATCGGCCAGTTCGCCCGGCCGGCCGTCGGACCGCTCCTGGTGAATCTCGCGATCATCGTCGGCATGCTCGCCGTGCGGGGCGGCCCCGTCGAGTCGATCGGAGTCGCCGTTCTGGCGGGGGCTTTCCTCCAGTTCGCCTGGCTCTTCCTTCTCGCGTTGCGCAGCGGAGCCTCCGGCACCGGTGCGGAATCGTCCCCGACAAATATAGATAAAAATATTATATATGACTTCATCTTCGGAACCGGCCCCGTCGCCGCCTGGGTGCTTCTGACGGCGATCGTGCCACTGTTCGAACGATCCCTGCTCTCCGCGGGAGCGGAAGGCGCGGTTGCGGCGCTGAACTACACCGACAAGCTCATCAACCTCCCGCTCGGAATCGTCTCGATAAGCCTCGCATCGGCGGTTTTCCCGTCGCTCAGCGCGGCCCCGGAAAACGAGCGCTTCCGACTCGCCGGGAACGCCCTCTGGCTTCTCGGCGGCCTCCTCGTGCCCGTGATCCTCGTCATGACCGGCGGCGCGGAGGCCGTCACGACGGTGGTTTACAAGAGGGGCCGATTCGACGCCGCCGCCGCGGCGTTCACGGCAAACCTGCTTCAGGCTTACGGATGGGCCCTGTTCCCCGTATCCGTGACGATGCTCCTGAATCGTCTGTGTTTCGCGGCCGCCCGGTTCCGACTGCCGTTCATCGTCGGGCTCGCATGCACCGCGATGCAGGTCTGCCTCGATTACCTGCTCGTCGCCCACATCGGGCCCGTCGGCGTCGGGTGGGGAGCTGCGGGGGCGGCCGTCCTGCAGGTCGGGCTGCTGCTGACGGCCATGGCTCTGACGACCGAGGCGCGACGGGATGCCGCGAGGTTGCTGATTCCGATCGCCTGCTGGAGCGCCATCGGTCTCGTCGGAGCCGCTCCGGCCGCGCATCTCTGCGCGAAAATCTGCGGCGCCCTTCCGGAGGGAGGGACGTGGGGGTTCCTTCGGCTTGTGACGCTCTGGGGCGCGTTTCAGGCCTTCGCCGCCGTGACGGTCCTGCTTGCGCGAGGGAGAGGAGGTGCGGCCGTCAGGGCGTGACGGGGGCTGACGCCGCTTCCGATCGGGCCTGCCTGAACTGTTCGGCATCAACCGACGGCAGGAAAATCGCCGCCGCGAAGCCGTCGGTGCCTTCGAAGGTGAATGTCGTGTTCCGGCTGTCCCGCCGGCTTTGCCAGTGCGCGGGATCCGGCAGGATCGCGTCGAAATCGGACGGGGCGACGATGCTGATCTTCACGTTCCGGAAATCGACCGGGAAGATGCCCCACTTTGAGATCAGCGGACCGACCATGAACCGCTTGCCGAACTTCTCGTTGTCGAAAAGGGAGCGGAGGTCGTCGAGGGCGAACCCGCGTTTTTTGGGGGCCGCGTCCTGGAGCGCCGACTGCTGTTCCCGCTGTTCCCGGTTTGCCGCTTCGAGACTGTACTGGATGCCGTGCCGGGCTTTGAGCAGGAGAGAGATTTCCTGGCCCGGGGCGAGAGAAAACGGCAGACGCGGATTCGCACGGTCATACCGGACGGGTCGGCCGTTCACTTCGAGCTGGGCGGCCGCATCGCCTGTCAGGTAAAGGATGCGGATCTTGAGAGAACTCTCGACCTGTTTGTCGCTGACGTTTTTGAGGGTTATTCGGACGGTGCTCTCGGCCGTTTCATCGAGGAGGCGGCTTTTCGCTTCGCATTCGACCACCTGGAACGCGTCCGAATGACCCCGTTCGAGAACGAACTCGGGAAGCCTCGGAAGCAGGTTGCGGCTCGCGGCCGTCAGCGGAAGCACCCCGGCGACGACCAGAAAAAGCGCGAGAAGGCTCGCGAGATAAGGCGTCCTGGGGAATGATATGCCGTACGGTATCACGATTGTCGAGGCTCCAGGCGTTCGTTAGATGTCTGTCCCGGCGATTCCGGAATATTCGTAGTATAGCCAAACGGTGGAAAACTGTCAAAAATCGGCTCGCGCGAGGGCTGGAAAATTCCACCGGGGTCTGGACGTACGGCGTCGCTGCATGTAACATCGTCGAACCGCCGCCGTCCTCCGGCGACCGTTCGAAAGGGGAATCGCATCCATGCCTACATCCGCTTCCGCGCAGGAAGTCCTCAAGCCGGCCGTCGCGGCCGGCGTTTTCGCCGATCTGCACGTACACAGCACCGCTTCGGACGGCGTGTTTTCCCCGACGGAGATCGTGCGACAGGCAGCCGAGATCGGCCTGGGTGCGATCGCCCTCACCGACCACGACACGCTCGCGGGAGTTCCCGAGGCCCGCTTCGCAGCGGTCGATGCAGGAATCGAGCTGGTTGCCGGCATCGAACTCTCGTGCGGCTGGCCGGGAAAAGACGTTTCCCTGCACGTGGTCGGCCTGTTCCTCGACGAGACGTCAGAATCGCTGGTCCGTCTCCTGGACGACCAGAAAACACATCGGTTTCACCGGGCCATGGAAATCATCGACCGGCTACAGCGGCTTGGATTTCCGATGGAGCCCCTCCGTGAGCGGTTCGCGGCCTCGACCGAGAAGGTCCTCGGCAGGCCCCATGTCGCGCGATATCTCGTCGAGATCGGGGCGATCCCCGATTTCCAACAGGCGTTCGAGCAGTATCTCCGGCGCGGCCGGCCGGCATACGTCCAGAAAAAGCACGTTCTTCCGGAAGAAGGGATCGAGGCGATTCACAGTGCCGGCGGAATCGCGTTCATCGCCCATCCCGGCCTGATCTCCGACTGGCCCGCCGTCTGGGAACTGATAAAGGATCATCGCTGGGATGGCGTGGAGGCCCATTATTCCGAACACACGCCTGAGCAGTTCGACTTTTTCCGGCGCCTGGCGGCGGAATACGGATGGCTGATGAGCGGCGGCAGCGATTACCACGGCGACTACGGGAAGCACGCCAGCCGTTTCGGCCTCTTCGGCCTCGACCGGTCCGGTTTCGCACGGCTTTCGGCCGGAGCCGCCGAACGGCGGCTGAAAGAAGAGAAGGCGGCATGAAACGGATTTTTTCGACACACCCCCGGAAGCAAGAGGGCAAGAACACGCCCCAAGAGAGCCCGGCCGTCACCGCCCGGCCTCTCCGCAAAGGCCGCCCGGTTTCGGACCCGCGTTCGGAGCCGGCGGGAAAGCGCGAGCGGATCTGCTTCGAATGCGACGTTTCCTCTCTCACCGCGTCGGGCCGATACGGGCGGGAACTCCTGCTGGCATCGCGGGGAATCGAGCTTCCTCTCTCTCTTCAGATCCGCAAATCCTACGATCACGACGACGCCTTCGTCCTGCCGAACTTTCTCGAAACCCTCGCGCAGCGTCCCCCCATCGGAAGCACCAGGATGGTCTGCCTGCCCGCCTTTGCCCTTCCCGAACGCGTCGAAAACGGGCGCTACTGGGCGCTTACCGCATTCAATCCCGAGCGACTGAGCGACGCCGAGCGGCGGGCCCTCCGCCGGCCGGAACGCCTGTTCGTGCCGACGGAGGCCCATGCGGCCCGGCTTGTGAAAGAAAAAATATCTAAAAGTATAATAACCGTCCTCGAGCCCGCGGTGAATCCGGGGATATTCACACCGAACGCGGTCTGGCCGGCCGAACGGCTGGACAAGGGAAAGGCGTTTACGTTCATCGCGGTGATTTCCCCCCTGCGCCGGCACGGCATCGATCTCCTTCTCCGCGCCTGGGTCGAGGAGTTCCGGGCCGGCGAACCGGTCCGGCTGGTGCTGAAACTTTCCCATCTTCCGCGGCTCAAAAAACGCCTTCCGTACGAAATTTCCGACCTGGCGATGCGCCTAGGGGCGTTGAACCGCCTGTTCGCGCCAGTTTCCGTGCTCGAAGGCTTCTGGGCGGAAGACGACCTTGCCGGCCTGGTCGCCGGATCGAATGTTCTCGTCTGTCCCGACCGCCTGCCGTTCACGGGCTTCAGGATCCGAGAGGCGGTCGCCTGCGGCGTTCCGGTTATCGCTCCGGAATCTGTGCGCTCCGTCGTGCCGCTCGATGAGAAAACGGGATATCTCGTCGAAACGCACGAGGTCGAACAGCCGGCCGAATCGCTGTTTCCAGGGTCTCCCGCCTGCCGCGTCGCCGAACCGGACGTCGCCGCTCTCCGACGCCGCATGCGCGAAGCCTTCGGTTCAGCCGCGGAAGCTCGGCGGCGCGGGGAAGAAGCCGCGCGGCGTTCGGCGAAACAGACCGACTGGGAAAACCGCGCGAGACTCCTTCTGCGTCAGGCGGAACGCTGATACAGCGGCAGGGTGATGACGAACGTCGTTCCCTTGCCAACCGTGCTCTGAACGGTCAGGGTGCCCTTGAACAGCTGAATGATGCGGTAAGAGACCGCGAGACCGAGGCCGGTTCCCTTCCAGTCGCGCTTCGTCGTGAAGAACGGGTCGAAGACCCTGCCCAGTTGCGCCGCGGGAATGCCGCATCCGGTGTCGTTGACCTGGATGCGCGCCGAAGCGCCCTGTCGCTCCAGCGCGATACCGATCCGGCCCGGGCCGGTGATCGCCTGGACGGCGTTCAGCAGCAGGTTGACCAGAACCTGCTGGAACTGGTGGGGGTCGCCGAAGATGTACATCTTTTCCTGCGGGGGGTCCCAGGCGAAATCGATCCGCCGCTCCGTGTCCTGGTACCGGACGAGCTTGACGGTCTCGTCGATCGTATCCTGCAGCTGAAACACTTCCGGAGTGACGTCCCGGCCGTGGGCGAAAATGTGGAGATCCTTGACGATCTTCGCGATACGACCGATGCTCGACAGAATGAGGTCGCACAGCTCTTCGTGCCTGCGGCCGCCCTGGTCGGTCTTGCGCAGTAATTGAATAGCGTTTGATATACCTGTCAGGGGGTTGTTCACCTCGTGGGCGATGCCGGCGGTCAGAATGCCGAGCGAGTTGATCTTTTCGGCCTGAATCAGCGCTTCCTCCATCGAACGGCGCTGCGTCACGTCACGGATGACCACCTGAAGCATCGCGACCGCGCCTGCGGCGTTCTTGATCGGCGAACAGCGCATCTCGAGATGCAGCGTGCCCTGATTGGACGACGCCAACTGGACGGTTCGGTCTACCGACGAAGCGGTCGTTGCCGCCTGCTCGGCGATCGCGGCGACCTCGCGGAACAGGTCGGAAACCGGGTAGAGGGCCGTCAATTCGCGTCCGGTAAACGCTTCCGTCGTTTTGCCCCTGAGGAGTTCCACGAAGCGGGAGTTGTGAAATAGCAGTTCCAGTCGGTTCGACAGGAGCAGAAGGGCGTCGGGAGACTGCTCAACGAGGCTCCGATAGCGTGCTTCCGAGAGTTCGAGGTCGTTCTTGAGTTTGCGCATGCGCAGGTGGGCCTTGATGCGCGCCAGAAGTTCGCCGATCACGAACGGCTTGGTGATGTAATCGTCGCCGCCGGCCTCGAAGCCCGTGATCTTCTCGGTGAGCGAGTCCTTGGCCGTAAGCAGGAGAATGGGCAGCGAGCGGGTCGCCGGCTCGGCGCGCAGCTTGCGGCACAGTTCGATGCCGTTCATCTGCGGCATCATCAGGTCGAGCAACATCAGGTCGGGCTGGAAGCTCGAAACGGCTTCGAGGCCTTCGAGCCCGTCGAACGCCTGGTGCACTTGGTAGCCTTCATCGGTCAGCGTCTGCACCAGCAGATCGTTCGCATCCCGGTCGTCTTCGACGACGAGAATGCGCGAGGGGGGGCGCTCCTGGCTGGCGGCTTGAATCTTCATCGCTGCGAAGGCGGCCGGCGGATCAGCGCGAGAACACTCCCAGGATCTCGAGGTGGAACGTGCCCGGGAAGAGGTCGAACGCATACACCTGCTCGAGTTGGTAACCCATCTGCATGATCGCCTGCGCGTCGCGCTTGAACGTCATTGGGTTGCAGGACAGATACGTCATCGTGCGCGGCTTGACGCCCATGAGACCGCGCATCACCCGCTGGGAAAGGCCCGTGCGGGGCGGATTCAGATGGATGGCGGCGAGGCTCCCCTTCGTGAGGGGGGAGCCAAATATAGATTCTACTTTTTTACAATAGAAGCGCGACCGCGAGGGGTTGCGGACTTTCTGGTTCTTCAAGGCGTCCTGATACGAATCTTCGTTGCACTCGACGCCGATCACCTCGTCGAACCGGCTTTCGAGAAGCACGGTCTGAATGCCGACGCCGCAGTACAGGTCCAGGAACTTGCCGCGCTGTTGGGTGGCTTCGTAGATTGAGATCAGCGTGTAAAAGATCGCCTCCGCGCCTTCGAGATTGTTCTGGAAGAAGGATCGCGGGGACACGGTCCAGTTGCGCTTCATGAAGGTGAACGGCTGCTGCTCGCGCATGAGAGTGAGATAGACCGCGTCGGGGGCGGCGACTTCGAGTCGGCCCAGTTTCTGGTGCGTGTCGTGATAGCCGCGCCAGGCGTTCAGCGTCGCCTCGTCAGGCGCGGCCCTGAGCGTGACCATCATCTGCTGCTGCGGCCCGAGCGTTCGAACCATAATTTCTACGATATTTGCGGCCATGCCCCGGTTCTCGGGCTGGTTCAAAAACGCGCAGAGGGCTTCGTAGGCTTCCATGTTCTCGGCGCACTGGACCTGGCAACCCCGGATGGCGACGACGTCGTGGGTGTGATACGCGTAGTTCCCGAGCGTGACCGTGCCGTCTTCGGCGACGGCGACCTTGAGCTCCATCTTGTTCCGGTAGCGGGTCGCCGGAAGCGGCTCGATCGGGTAGACGGTTCCCGGGTTCAGCGGCTTGACGAGCCAGCGGAGCATGGCTTCCTTCTCGCGGCGCTGATGTTCCGGTTTCAGGTGCAGCCAATGGCATCCCCCGCAGGCCGGAAAATTCGGGCAGGGAGACTCGCGCCGGGCATCGGACGGCGTGAGGATCTTCGAGACGCGGCCCCGCAGGTAATCCGATTTCGTCTCGGTGACCTCGATCTCGGCGGTGTCGCCGGGCGCCGCGTAGGGAACGAACAGAACCTTGCCGTCCAGGCGGGTGAGGGCGTCGATGCCGTAGGTCATTTTTTCGATAGCCAGCGTATGCATGTCGATGCGTCGTCCTTACGTTTCAGTTGCTGCCGCCGGCTGTAAAAGAGCCGGGCATGTCCGCTTGCCGCGGGTCGCGCCGGGCGGCCGGGAAACGGGGATACCCGGCAGAAGGCACAAGGTCGGTAACGCCGCGCGCGTGACGGCATTATTGCCGTCTCCGGTGCCGTTTGTCAATAACTGCATTTTTCCCGGAGTTGTGGTATACTCGTCTGACCGTCTTCCTAGGGTCGTACCCTGGCGTCGATACTTGGGTTGACGAGATGATAAAGGAGCGACACAGCAATGTCCATCACCAAAGAATCCAAAACCCAGGTCATTCACGACTACCAGAAGACCGAAAAGGACACGGGCTCGCCCGAGGTCCAGGTGGCCATCCTGACCACCCGCATCAACAACCTCGCCGCCCACTTCGAGAAGAACCCGAAGGATCATCATTCCCGCCGCGGTCTGCTCAAGATGATCGGCTCCCGCAAGCGCCATCTCAGCTACCTGCGCGAGAAGGATTACGAGCGCTACCAGACCCTGATCAAGCGCCTCGGCATCCGCCGCTAAGGAGCATTCATGGATAATCAGGTACAGATAACCGCCTGTTCGCTGCCCAATCAGACCGTTACGTTCGAAACCGGCCTGATGGCCAACCAGGCTGATGGCGCCGTGGTCGTTCGCGCCGGAGACTCGGTTGTCATCGGAACCGCCGTCGCGAGCAAATCGGTTCGCGAAGGCTGTGACTTCTTCCCGCTGACGGTCGATTACTTCGAGAAGACCTACGCCGCCGGCCGCATTCCCGGCGGATTCTTCAAGCGCGAAGGCCGCCCGACCGGCAAGGAAATCCTCACCAGCCGTCTCATCGACCGGCCCCTGCGGCCGCTCTTCCCCGACCACTTCTTCAACGACGTCCAGATCGTCGGCATCGTCCTTTCCTACGATCTCGTCAACCAGGTCGACATCCTGGCGATGAACGCCGCGAGCTGCGCCCTGCTGATCTCGTCGATCCCGTTCGACAACCCGATCGGGGCCGTGCGCGTCGGCAAGATCGACGGCAAGCTGATCCTCAACCCGTCGCCCGCCGATCTCGAGCACAGCACGCTCGAAATGGTCGTCGCCGGCACCGAGCAGGCCATCACGATGGTCGAGTCCGGCTCCGCCGAAGTGACGGAAGACGAGCTGATCGAGGCCCTCGGTTTCGCCCACGACAACATCAAGAAGCTGGTTGCCTCGATGCGCGACCTCCAGTCGCGGATTGGCAAGCCCAAGATGGTCGTCGTGCCGCCGGCCCCCGACACAGAACTCGAGCAGCTCGTGCGCGACACGATCTTCGCGGACGTGCGCGACGCGCTGAACACTGCCGAGAAGACCGCCCGGAAGAACAAGTTCCAGGTCATCGGCGACAAGCTCGAGGCGGCTCTGCAACAGAAATACGGTGAGCAGGCCGGCGAAAAGGGCAAGCGCGCCCATGCCATCCAGGAAGACATCGTCCAGCGCGAACTGCGCCGGATGATCCTCGAGGAAGGCCGCCGCATCGACGGTCGCGGCTTGGCCGACATCCGCCCGATCACCTGCGCCGTGGGCTTCCTTCCCCGCACGCACGGCTCGGCGCTGTTCACCCGCGGCCAGACCCAGTCGCTCGGCGTCGTCACGCTGGGCGCGGCTTCCGACTCGCAGATCATCGACGGCATCGACGAGGAATACAAGAAGCAGTTCCTGCTGCACTACAACTTCCCGCCGTTCTCGACCGGTGAATGCAAGCCCATGCGCGGCCCGGGCCGCCGCGAGATCGGCCACGGCGCCCTCGCCGAGCGTGCTCTCGCCCGCGTCATGCCGCCGAAGGACGTGTTCCCCTACACGGTGCGCGTCGTCAGCGAGATCCTCTCCAGCAACGGAAGCTCTTCGATGGCGTCGGTTTGCTCGGGCGCCCTCTCGATGATGGACGCCGGCGTTCCGATCAAGGCCCCGGTGGCGGGCATCGCCATGGGCCTGATCAAGGAGAACGACAACTTCAAGGTCCTGTCCGACATTCTCGGCGACGAGGATCACTTCGGCGATATGGATTTCAAGGTTGCCGGCACCACCACGGGCGTCACCGCCCTGCAGATGGACATCAAGATCAACGGCGTCACCCTCGAGATCATGAAGACCGCGCTCGCTCAGGCAAAGCAGGGCCGCTTGCACATTCTCGAGAAGATGGTGCAGGCGATCGCGAAGCCCCGCGCCTCGCTGTCGGTCTACGCGCCGCGCATCGAATCGATCGATATCGATCCGGACAAGATCCGCAACCTGATCGGACCCGGCGGAAAGACCATCCGCAAGATCCAGGAAGAGTGCAAAGTCCAGATCGACACCGGTGACGACGGCCACGTCACGATCGTCAGCCCTGACCAGGCCGCGATCGAGAAGGCCCTCCACATGGTTCGCCAGATCACCGAAGACGCCGAAGTGGGCAAAGCCTACACCGGCAAGGTGAAGCGCATCATGAAGTTCGGCGCGTTCGTCGAGATCCTGCCCGGCGTCGAAGGCATGGTTCACATCAGCCAGCTCGACCACAACCGCGTGAACCAGGTGGAAGACGTCGTGAACATCGGCGACGAAGTCACCGTGAAGGTGATCGAGATCGACTCACAGGGCCGCGTGAACCTCTCCCGCAAGGCCCTCCTGCCCGAACCGCCCGGCGGCGTCCGCCCGCCCGAGCCCGCCCGCGAACCCCGCGGAGACCGCCCTGACCGCGGAGACCGCGGCCCCCGCCGCGATCGCGGCGATCGTCGACCCGAGTAAAAATATCAAATCATATACAATCCCCGGGGCGTCCGCCCCGGGGATTGTCGTATCACGCAGCGGCTGATCGCGATCCGCTCGCGGCAGACTCTGGAAACACCGCGAAATTCTTCTGCGAATTCCAGAAATGCTTCGTTCCGTTGCGCCGTTGCGGTGGAACCGAACGTCTCCGTGACGTTCACGCGCCTTGGGGTTTACGCTCAGCCGCTCAACTGGCGGGCGACCTCGAGGTCGTATTCGGCCCGGCGGATCAGCATGTCGCGGTTTTCTTCCTTGAGGTGCTGGATGGCGAGCGTCTTGACCCGGAGCAGGTGCGTCATCGCCTCCTCCGAACTTATCCAGAGCGGGGCTTCGGGCGGAGCAGAGCGGGGATACACGCGTCTGATCATCTCCCGGAGGTCTTTCTGGGCCTGGACGAACTTCGTTTTGTACTGGACGTATCCGTCCTTGTTCTTCAGCCGGAAGTAGCATTCCGACATGCTGTCATACAGTTTCATCCGGTTCTGGAGATCCTTTTCCGGAAGATCCGACAGGATCTCGTTGAACTTGGAAAGGGCCTGGTCGAATTTGCCGGCGGCATACAGGGCGTTTCCCAACGCGATTTCCGGGTGGTTGATCGCCGCCAGCCGCTTCGCTTCCTCGTAAGCCTCGTCACGCAGAGGGGCATCGCCCTTGGGCTGCTTCCGCTTCGAAAGGGAGCGGGCCATTCCCTGGTCGAAGGCCGACATGGCCGCTTCGGCCCGGCCCGTGTCCAGGTGCCGTTCGGCGAGGGCCATCTGGTGGGAAATGGCCGAGGTGGATCGGTATGAGGTTTCAGACGTCCCCTTCGGGGACTTCTTATAGGTCGCGTAATCGACGTAGATACGGTCGTGCGAGAAGCGCTTGATGTTCGATTTGAAGATGGTGCTCAGGAAATTGTAGATCAGGAGGAGCAGAACGATCGTCACCACGACGACGGGCCAGCGTTTCGGTTCCATATCTCAGAACCTGCCGTCCGCGTCGGTGCTGCAGAACGTGCCGGGGTTCATTTCTTCGGCGAGCTTGACGCGGCTGTACAGCTTGGCCACGATGTCCAGTTCCTCGTCCCGCCGGTCGGAATGGTGCTCGTCGATCCTGCTGTGGACCCGGAGGGTGATGAACGCCGTCGCCGACGCGTTCGCCGCGTTCGCGGTGTCGACGGGAACGATCTTCACGTAATCGTCTCCGGCCGTCGCGGTCGGATTGAACTCCTGCGCGTACGGTTTGAAAATAAAGTCGGCGATATTTTCGAGAACGACTTTTTCCTTCGCTTCGTTTTCGGTGCCGGAATACTGCGAGGCCGGACCCTCGGTGAATGTCGGGGACGCTTCCTGAAACCTCAGTTTGCCGGGGGTCTGCGTGCGCTTCACCTTGCCGTCGGCGGTCCAGAGATACTCGACCTTCAGCACGTCGATCTGCTGGCGTGCCGGGGGAATGGCTGCTCCGCCAGCGCTGTCGTCGTAGAAAATGTAATCGAGCGGGGTTCTTGTATATTGAAAACAATACATGCCGAGCTTCTTTTCGGCCGGGTTGACGGCGTAAAACCGGTAACAGGACGCGACATCGCGGCTGATCTGGTCGAAGAACCAGCGCGCCTCCGACTGCATCTGGCTCATCGAAACGTTGTACCGCATGGTTTCCCGGCCGCCAAAGTAGATTTTCCACGCGTAGCCCATCAGGAACGTGACGATGACGATCGTCACCATCATCTCCATGAGGGTGAATCCGCGGCGCCCCGGGGCCGTCGTCTCAGTTCTCGCCATAATTCACCACCACCGTGCCGAACCCGAGGCTGAACGTGCGGTCGGGTTCGCGCCACCGGACTTCCATCTCGATGCGGTATTTCGTCGGGTTGGCATCATCGTCCGCATTCGCGACGACTTTCGTCTCGAACCGCTCGTAGTAGACCGGCCACGTGATCGAGGAGTCGTCGGACTCGACCATCTTGCCTTTGACCTGCTTCCAGTCGTGAAACAGGCCGAACGTCGGGGTGTCGAGCTCGCGTCTGACGCCGGCGAAGCCGAGACTTCGGACTTCATCGATGATCGTACGCCCGAGACTCTGGGCGATCATCAGGTTCTTCGCCTGGGCCGTCGTCTTGTGACTGCTCTGGAACAGCACAATCAGGGGCAGCATGCCGAACGAGAAGATGAGGATCGTCATCAGCAGCTCCGGCGTGGAAAACGCCGACCGGGGGAGGAGGCGCGAAATGCCGCGAGTATGGCCGGAAGAAGGGTGGATCACTGGGTGGCTCCGGAGAAATGCAGATGCTGGATCCGCGGGCTCATGACGACGACATGGGCTGCGATTTCGTGCGCTTCAGTGTTCGGTTTCGAAGCGCTGTCGCGCTCCTGGTCCTCCAGGAACTGGTTGATCATCCAGACCTTGGGCGACGTTTCCGTAAAATATAATGGATTGTTTATATCGTGGAACACCCATAGATCGCCGTCGAGGCGGGACTTCTTCATGAAAAAGTTACAGTAGTTGCCGATGATCGAGTTCACCTTGTCCCGGAGGTCGGGAAGCTTGAGCGTCGTGCTCCATTGGGCCGGGATGTCTTCCGGGTTCATGCCGCAGTCGCGGAAGTCCTGCTCGCTCATGATCCCGTCGGTGGTGCGGATGCCGGCGAGCGAGAAGACCGACGCTTCGATTTTCTTCCCCTTCCCCTCGATGATCAATTGGCACTGGTTCAGGTCGGGCAGGGTGCCGTTGCTGTTGAAGGGGTAGTAGACGATCGTCAGGTGACTGTCGCTGCGCGTGCCGTCGTTGGCGCGGGCGGCGATGATGTTGCCGCGGATCACCGCCGGCTTGAAATTGTCGCCGACGAAAATCATGCCTTTTCCCTTGTACACGACGGGACCGAACGTCTCGAACGTGTCGAGCCAGTAGAGCCCGTCGAGAATCCAGAAGCCGTCCTTGTCTTTCGGGATCTCCGCCGTGCTTTTCAACTTGTGCGTCGCGGCCTTGAAGAAATACTTGAAGTTGGTGGGGTAAAAGTTGCGCAGATCCGAGTCGTTCATCGCCGTCGGGGATTTCGGGTCCTGCGGCTTGATGACGAGCCCCACGAGAGAGCCGCCGGCGTGCCAGAGCAGTTTGGCCGGCGTGGTGATGTTCCGCCAGGCGCCCACGGCGAGATCCTTCACGCCGCTCCAGAGCGCATCGAACAGGCCTTCCGCATCGCGGAAGTTCCCGTAGTTGAGGCTGAACTCGGGCATCTCGAGACGCGGGTAGTTGTTGGTCGTGTCGAGAATGCGAATGCCGGCCGCATTCCGGATGATGAAATGCCGGACTTCGGCATAGATCTTCGTCTGCTCGTCGACGTCGGCGTCGTTGAACAGATTGCGGTGCTCGATGCGCAGGTCGGGATCGGGATCGGGCCAGGTGTCTTCGATCTGGTTGGGGGCGAACGCCGCCTTGCGGCGCTGCGGAACGTATTTCCAGGGGAAGCGGCAGAACGGGCCCGCCGGGAAGAACACCTGCTTCTTGCGCGTGCCCCGGATGTACTCTTTCTGGAGCTCGCTGATGCCGGTCGTGAGGAACTTGCCCAGGTCGGACCAGGTTGTTTTCTCGCGTTGCGGCAAATACCCCTTTTTGTAGGTATTGTATTCGAACAACTGCTTCTCGCTGTCGGACATCGTCTCGAAGTCTTTCTTCGTATTGTCGAGATTGTTCCACCATGCGTAGTCACGGCCTTCCCAGAGGGCTCGGGCGGGGTAGGCAAGATACGATAGGCCATTATATGTATCAGAATATTGGAACGCGAGGTTGAACCCGGGCCTGCCGTCCGTGCTCGTCTGGAGGAAGGCGCCGTACATCTCGGCCTTGTCGGTCGAGGCCGGGTTCGTATCGGGATTTTCGAGGCCGATCACGGCAGGGCCGTGAATGTAGATACGCGACTGGTAGGGGTGGTTCCAGAGGACGAGCCTGCCGTTTCCGCGGGAAAGGTCGTTTGCGACCTCGCTCGCGTCGCGCGGATCGACGCCAAGGCAGCTGTACAGAGTGTAGTTGCGGCCGATGGGGCCGACGTTCACGACTTTCATGTCGCGGGTGATCTGGAACAGGAACCGGCTTTTCTTCAGACCGCTGGTGACGGCGACGGTGACGTCGAACCCGATGCTCAGGTAGAAATCCCGGGTCATCGTGTTGTCGAACGACTTGTCGGCGCGATCTTTCGGGGTGTAGACGCACTCCGGCTTGGTGAGCGGGCGATGGTCGATCGGGCGGCAGTCTGTGATGCGAGGCTGGACCTTCTCGATCTCGAAGCCGGCGCGCGTCATGTGGAGCGAGATCAGCGCGTTCGTCTGCGTGACGTAGTTCTTGAATGGCGGCAGAACGTCGAGCAGTGTCGGGTTCAGTCCCGTCGAGCCGCCCTTGTCGCGGTAGTCGGAGGTGGACAACTGGCGGAGCAGCGGCCCCTTCTTGCCGTCTTCCGAACCGTCCTTGAACAGCCTGTAGAGCTGGACGGTCGCCTCGTCGGCGGCGGCCTCGGCCAGCTGCTGGGCCATCGTCGCATACACCGAAAAAGCCGCTTGGGTGTATTCCGTACTGGTCGTCTGCTTGAGAAACAGGCCCATGAAGGCGAGGAGACCGAGAATCAGGACCGCGACGATGTAGGCAAAACCGCGTCGGTTCATGATCTCCTCCTTTCGCCCGCTCCGGAACAGGCCCGCTCTCGACAAGCGTACTCATTCCAGTGTATCAGACGCCGGAAAAAGCGTCCACTATTCCTCTTTCTCGCCGAACACCTCGGCGGTGAACCGCCACAGCTTCGCATCTGCCGCGAGGCTCTTCCCGTCGGGAGCGAGATGGCTTCCCGGCGGCAGCCCGGCCTTGAGGCACAGATGGTTCAGGTAGGTGTCGCGGTCCCACCCGTATTCCGTTGGCACTTGCGGCAGCAGGAGGCCGGAGCCGGGGTATTTCCGCAGCAGGAGCCCGTCGCGGCCGACCTGAATTTCATCGATGCTGGAGACGGGGATCAGCGGGGAGAGAACGGATATCTCGATGTCGATCTTCGCCAGCTCGCTTGGTTCGACGGCGGGAAACCGCGGGTCTTCGGTCGCCGCGGCGATCGCCATGTCCTGAATGCCCTGCGAAAGCGGGCTGCGCCCCTCGATCAACCCGATACAGCCGCGCAGTTCGCCGTCGATCTTCAACGTGACGAAAACGCCGCATTTTTCGGCGAATCTCGGACTCTTCAGCGTCAGAGGCGGACGGCCTTTCCCGTTCAGGACGGCTTCGAGAGTCGTTCTCACCGCCGCGAGCGCTTCCTTGTGAAACTCGTTCATCTGATCCTCCGGTTTTCCTGCGTTCTGGGAATCGGTCATCGATGTCTCTGCCTGAGGCGGAGTCGGTTGCCCCGTCTGCTCCTTCGCCAGGGGGAGTCCGGGCGCCTCGAACACCACGGCGGCATAGCCCACGACCCGTTCCGAACCCGATTCGCGGCTGGAATCGGTACGTTCGATTACGCGAACCGTCGCGGATGCCGCTTTCATCACCGTAAGAAGGGCCGTGACGCCGTTCAGTCCGCACAACTCCGTCGCGCCCGCCTCGCAGGCCTCCCGAAGCCCGTCGGGATCAAGGGCCCTGACGGACTCGAGCCCCCGGGAGTCGAGGTGTTCCGCCTCGGCCGCCCCGTGATAATGCGACCAGTCGGTCGAGACCACGAGAAGAACGCGTTCCGGGCGACCCGAGAGTCTCTTCACCAGCTCGCGGCCGAGAAGCGAACCGTTCCCCGACGGGCCGCCGATGCTGAGAAACACGGAGGGGCGGAGACCGATCGCCTTGACGAGGAAGGGCAGAACGACTTCGATCGAATGCTCCTCGGCATGCTGGTCGGGGTCCGCGACGCAGACGCCTGCCTCGAGAAGTTCACGCGATGCGCTGGCGTCTGCAAGAACCGGCCCCAGCGGCGTGTCGAACGCCCCTTCCGGCCACACGGAGATCGTGGGGCGGCCGGACCGGTGATCCAGCCCAAGGACATACACGCGGTCGAACCGCTGGCCGGCAATCGCCTTGAACGCCTTCGCCGCTGTCGGGCCGGAATACTGATACCCGGCGTGAGGCGTGATCAGCCCGACGAGCCGGGATGCGGTGGCGACGGGCACGATGTCTCCCGCGTCCCTGAAAAAACCGTCGAGAAGCGTTTCGAGTTTTGCCGGGTCGCCCGGGTAAAACAGATCCGCCATGGCCGCCGGCCTGACCTGCGCCGGGGCCGCGCAGACGCTCGCTGCCACCATCGCCGTCGCCAGGAGAAAAACCCGGAACGCTCTCACGCTCTCTGCCATATCGCTCTTGTTATATAATATCACGTCTGAATATTGCGTGCAGGGCGCGTCTCGACGCGCCCTGCAAACAGCCATGTGCTCTCTCTTTCAAACTTCAGACGTTTCACTTCCACCTGTCTTCACGCCCTGGTTACGCCAGGGTGTGAAGATAGGCGGGCGTGAGTTTGCCGGACGCGATTTCCTGGACCGGTCCGGCCATGAACAGCACGCCATTCTTTTCCTGCGATATCGAAAGGTCGCCGCCCGGCATGTGGACCGTCACCGGCGATTGCAGTTTCTTCGCCCTGATGCCAGCCGCCGTGACGGCCGTCGCGCCGGTCCCGCAGGCTTGCGTCATGCCGCAGCCCCGCTCCCAGACGTGGACGCGCACTTCGTGAGGCGACACGACCTGAACGAACTCGACGTTGATGCGCCGGGGATGATTCGCATGCGTTTCCAGCCAGGCGCCGGCACGGACCATCTCGTCCTCGTCCCACGGCTCATCGACGAACAGCACCGCATGCGGGTTTCCGACGTTCACATGGATAGGTTCCAGCTTTTCGCCTTCCCAGTCGAGTGGCTTGCGGTCCTTTTCAGCGACCAGCTCGCCGGTCGAGACAAGATCGAACGAGGCCGAGCCCATCTCGACTCGATACGAGGCCGTGCCGTTGCATGCGCTCTCGAACCGGACTTCGCGGATGCCGCCGCCGGTTTCGATCAGCACGGGCTCAATGCCGAGACAGTGGCCCTTGAACAGGTGGGCGACGCACCGGATGGCGTTTCCGCACATTTCGGCCTCGGTTCCGTCGGTGTTGAACATCTGCATCCGGCAGTGATGCTTCGGATCGCGCGGATCCATGATGAAGACGATGCCGTCGGCCCCGATGCCGCGCCGTGGATCGCAGAGAAGCTGCAGGATGCGGGGTTTCTTGAGCCGGGAAAAATCCTGTCCCACCTCGTCAAAAAATACGAAATGGTTTCCCAGGGCGTGCATTTTATGAAACGAATACATGGGAACTCCTCTCGGGAATGATTTGTCGCATCAACCGGCAGGCGATCTCAGCCAGGGCAGCAGTTTCGTCGTCGCAAAAAACACCAGCAGCACTCCGGTCAGGAACAGGAGCATCTGTTTCAGATCCTCGCGCTTCAACTGGAGATTCCTCCAGTTGCCAGCCGTGAACAGCAGCCCCATGAACGGGAGAACCGGCAGACCCACGCCCGCCAGCAGGGCGCTTGACACGGCAATCAGGAACGAAGCGGTCAGAAGCAGGATATTCTTTCGCTCGCCGAGCCCGAACCTCAATGCGGCCTGATAGAAAATGCCAAAAAAGAGAAAATCCGTCAACCCGATCAAAAAGGGCATGGCAGGCCGGGGACCGCCGAGGATGGGGAAACGGAGCAGAAAATAATGGATCTGCTCACTCCGGATGATGACAGCCGTCGCCCCCGCCGAGACGCTCCAGATGTCGGCGCAGGTCGCGATGATGGCGATGGGGATGAGATGCGCCTTCTCGTCGATGCCGCTGCCGATCCAGAGGCCGATTCCTGCCGCGAGAAGCAGCTGCGCCAGCCCCAGGGCGAGAACGCCGGTCGGCGGCTCGGGCCAGGTGTCTTCGATATGTTCCGAGACGGCTTCGTAGACGGCGTTGCGCGCGTGAACGAGGCCGTCCGACGTTGCCGCCACGGGCAGCATGGCATGAGCCGCCGAGACGAACAGGACTTCGCCGGGAACCGTGGCTGCCGAATTGATGATCCGGCCGCGAAGCACGAGAGGCTTGGCGAGAAGAACCACCAGCGCCAGCCCGATCGCGCCGACGGCGAGATACGTGCTTCGATGCCAGAACAGACGCGTGCCGGCCGCGACGAAGCAGATCGCAAGCGCGATGAGCAGGGTCGCCGTGAAAAACAGGGCCGTGGTCTGCGACCAGGCAGGCAGCAACCCCCCCAGATGAAGGGCGGCCGAAAAGGCGGCAATCCAACCGATGACGGCGCCCGCGAGCGGCTTCCAGGAACGACGGGGGGCCGCGTCGCCGCCCGTGGGGGATGCGTCGCCGGTCACCGTTTCGATGTCAGGGTCGAGATGCTTTCCGAGGCCAGCCGGACAGCGTCTGGATCCGTTCCGCTCTTCACGGCGTTTTCATAGGCCGCGACGGCGAGGTCCTTTTTCGACAGTTTTTCGTAGATCCGGCCCATGTGGAGATGCACTTCGCTCGAGATGGGCTCGTGCGACAACCTGAAGATCTTCAGCGCCTTTTCCTGGATATTGCGGGCGTCTTCATACTTCCCCTGGCGATACTTCACCCAAGCGAGCGAGTCGAGATACGTCGCCCGGTTCGGCTTGTCGAGCTCGAGGGCCTTGTTGATGAGTTTCCCCGCCCGCTCGAGTTCGCGATTCTGGTCCGCCAGCAGGTAGCCGAGCGTGTTCGCCAGGCTGCCGTTGTCGGGCATCAGCTCGACCATGCGGCCGAAGACCCTGATGGCGTCGTCGAAACGGCGCTTTTCAAGGAAGGCCGAGCCCATCACCGAAAGCACGCGAAGGTTGTCGGGATTCCGCTCGAGGAGCGCTTCCCATTCCTGTCGTGCCTTTTCGAAGTCGCCTTTCTCGAAGTAGACGACGCCGAGATTCAGCTGGGGACTGATATCCGACTGGTCGGTCGCGATGGCGCTTCGATAAATCCGCTCGGCCTCGACGAGGTCTTTCGTGCCCAGGTAGACGTTGCCGAGGTTGATCCGGGCTTTCACGTTCGAGGGGTCGAGGGCCAGAACACGGTTGAACTGCTCGATCGCGCGGTCTTTCTCCCCCACGACCGAGTAGACGAGACCGAGGTTGTTCAGGGCGTTGACGTGCTCCGGATCGGATTTCAGCACCGCCTCATACTCCCGCACGGCGTCGAGATACCGCGAGATCTCGTGGTAGGCGACACCGAGGTTGTAATGCGCCTCGGGCGGCAGATTCGCGTCAAGGGCGAAGGCAGCCTCGTAGGCTTTGACGGCCTCTTCGGGCTTTCCCTCGAAATACAGCGCCATGCCCAGCAGATACGAGGTGTAGGCCTGGTTCTTGTCGATCGCGAGGGTGCGGCGGAGGTAGCCGGCCGCTTCCCCGTAGCGTTCCTGCTGGAGATACAGCTTCCCGAGGTTGCGGAGCGCTTCGGCATACATTGGCTCGATCGCGATCGCGCGCTTGAGCATGTCTTCCGCTTTCTGGGGGAGGTTTTGCTGAAGATACAGCAGTCCAAGAAAGTTGCAGGCCTCTTCCGAATACGGGTCGAGCGTTTTCGCCTTCAGGAACGCCTCTTCGGCCTTCTGCTCCTGTTCGAGCAGAAGGCTGTTCAGGCCGTCCCGGATCAGTTCCTTCGCCATCTCCTTGGCCGTTCGCGCGTCAGCCGGACGGACCGCCTCCTGAGCTGTCTGGGAGGCAGTCTCAGGAGCAGCGAACATCGGTCCGGCTGCCGGAAGCAGTGAAAGAATCAGGGCCAGCAGGCGGCCGGTCTTCGGATGGTTAGGGAACATGCGACCTCCTCGGACGCTCACAGGTCTTCCTTGCGGGCGTCACTTTCTCGAATGGACTCGTTGATTGCGTCTTCAAGGTCTTTGAGGATCTTTTCGACGACGAAGGATTCTTTTTCGATCCCCTGGGCTGAGGCGATATACAGGGCGTGATTTCCGTCCTTGATGGCTCTCAGAGAGCGTTTGGCGTATTTCGAAAGATTGTCGGCCGAGGCGAGACCCGACTTGAAGATGGCATCCCGATTCTGCATCGGAACCTGGCACAATACGCCCATCAGGAGGTGGAACCGCGAGGAAAGGCCGCGCGACATGTCGAGGACGGAGCGGGCCTTCTTGTCCGATGGGGCGAACCTGTAGCGGGCCTGGTGACGCGGGTGCGTGAACGGCTCCGCCTCTTCGGCCATGAAATGCGCGGTCTTGAGCAGGGTCTTGCACATCGTGAGCTGTTCGTTCATGGTTTTCGAGACGATCATCGTCTCTTTGATTTCCTGCACGGCAGGCGCGGGGTCGGCCTGGAACAGGAGCGCTGCCAGAGAAAGAAGTTTCAGCCAGCGACGGTTGACGAGCATGGGTCCGTGGCCCTCCATTCACATATTCTACATCCGTCGCGGCTTCGTGAGCAAACCGCGACGTCCCATCCCCCGAAGGAAGCGGGTTAAGCCCCTCTATCGGAACAAGTCGCCCGTCTCTTGACGTACCGTTTTCCGAGTGCCATCATTCGCACAGAAAACGAAACCACAGAGGCACAGAGACACAGAGAAACGTGTTATTTATAAAAGATAAAATATTTTCTCCGTGCCTCTGTGTCTCAGTGGTTCGTTGTTTTGAATCCATCGATAGATAAGGAGATATTCGCATATGTCACGACAGGTTGTTTCCACGGACAAGGCGCCGGCGGCGATCGGGCCGTATTCGCAGGCCATCAAGGCGGGCGGCTTCGTGTTCACCTCGGGCCAGATCCCGATCGCCCCGGCCTCGGGAAAAATTGAGGCGTCCGACATCACCGGCCAGACCGAACAGGTCATGAAAAATCTCGAGGCCGTTCTCGCTGCCGCCGGTACCGGTTTTACGAAGGTCGTCAAAACCACCATCTTCCTCGTCGACCTCGCCCACTTCGCCACCGTCAACGAGATCTACGGCAAACACTTCCCGAAAGAGCCGCCCGTCCGCTCTTGCATTCAGGTTTCGAAGCTGCCCAAAGACTCCCTCGTCGAAATCGAGATGGTGGCTCTTGTCTGAACGGCATTGAGGCGGCAAAGGGTGCCGCTGCAAAGGGACATACGAAAAGCCGCCCGGCGTAAGCCGGGCGGCTTTTCGTATGTGCACCGTGCGCTCGGTTTGAGCATATCAGATTGGAGGTGAAAATCCTACCTGGAGCCCCATGGAGGGAATCCAACACCGATGTGGCAAGGGCCTGAGGAAGACCGAGGGTCCGGTTATTTCGATTTCGACGAGAGTGCCTTTGGTTAGCCAGAAACATCTTCCGCGTTGGCTTCTTGGGATAACTCAATTCAGGGGGACGTCACCCGGCTTGATGTAATATTCGACGAACCGGCCACGAACTTGGCCTGTCTGATAGTTGCCAAGATCTCCCGTGTCACCCGCCGAAATAGTGCTTCCTGCGCGCGTATATTCCGATGGATCGAGAATTTCGAACACGGCAAAACCGATGATGCGAACCGAAGAACCGAACGCATATTGCGAGGGAAGATATGCGCCGTTGGGGTGATCCTGGCCTTGGAGATCGTAAATTGCAGCTGCGGTTGCATTATGAGTGTTATTAATCGGAACTTCCGGAGGAATGTCTGTGATGGGGATGAGAACCCGACGATTGGGAGGATATGTGGCGTCTCCATTCACGCGAAAACTTACTGCCTGATCCGTTGGTCCTGACTGGTTCCCAGGTTCGGGGATAATGCGGTCGTTCATCTGGAGGGGCTGATTGAAGCCGTATTCGAAGCGATCTCTGTAGTCGTTGGCTCCGCCCCCGGTGGTATTGTCCGGATCGATGACACCGTAGTTGCTTTTCTGTTTTCCCGTGACGGGAGTATCCTCTCCTTCTGCAAGTTCTTTGGTTACCAACGAGCCTAGTAGAACATTGTTCAGCACGAGACGTTTAGCTTGGACATTGTGGTGATAATGGCCTCCAAGGAAGGTAAACGTTCCTCTTGCGTAATTTCCTGAAATATACTTTACATAGTTCGAGTTCGATGTCTGAGTTCCCAATATTGTAACGGAGCTTTTGATCTGGGATCTGAGGAAACTTGCGGTGTGACCGCTTCCCGTGTCGGGTTTTCCAGAATGATTCTGGCATCTCGGATCGAGTGGCGCCGACAGGGTGAACGGCTGTTTCGATGACGTATCTCGGGAATTGATATCTGAGAACCATGTAGCACCGGATCTCCAAGGGAACGTCTTATAATGCATCCCTGTGAAGGCGAGACATTCATCATATGCGGTTGTCGCAGATTCCCCGGCGTGAATACCTGATTCCCACAAAGCCAGATCAAGCGTTTCAGGAGCAAAGCATTGCGCGAAGAGGAAGCCCCCGAGTTGAACATGCTCACGAACCTTTTTCGTGACTTCCCATTTCATCTTTTGAACGTTGGTGCCTTTGTTGAACCATCCGTCCGCGTTGTCAGGAACAGGTCTCCCGCCGTTCGTATATACTTCATACTGAGGCTTGGGCTCGGATCCCGGATCGCTTGTGAATCCGGTTGCGAACGACAGCAGATTCGCATATTCGAGACATTGCGGTCTGTCGGGGTCGGTTTGGTTACAAATCTTAATTGAGGAAATTGTTCGCCACAAGGTCCCATCCGCACAAGATTTCTCGGTACACCGTCTTCTCGCGTTATGACAGTTGGTCACGGTATCACTTGGTTCAGGAGTGTATCCACTTGCCCACCTACCGGTGGATGCGGTGAAATTACTCTGGCAGTAGCTGCACATGCGATTTCTGCACGTGGTTCTTCTTGAAGAACTGGTTGTGGAACCTAACAAGCCACGGTCATAGAAATCTTTACACGTATAGCCATAGTAGTAACACCCGCCGTTGAATCCTGTGAAATCTTCATGGTGAAGGTGAACCCAGTGATATCCATTCAGGGCTCCGGCTAAAATTTCCCCGTCGTAGATCCGGGTGGCTTTGGACGGATCGTAGGAAGCCGTACGTGTCCACCCGTTTGCATTGACCGAGGGAGGTTTACTGTATGTCCCATATGGGATCCTTGCCTCGCGGAGGACTGTTTCAACAGGGTCTGGATTGTCCTGGGACGAATAGACTGCGATTCTGGGGCGATTGTACAACTCCAAAGTATTGGGATTTACTTGATCGAATATGGCTTGGACATTTTCGCGGCCTGTGATGATGGTGTAGTTAACGCCGTAATCAGTGAGCTTTGAAATAATAGCGTCATCATACGGTAGAAAGAACGATCCGCCCCGATAGCCCAGCAGCCAATACACGGGTGTATACCCCGGGTCTGACTCCTCAATCTTCAAACACCAGAATGCGATCCCGTATGCCCTTTCATACCCAAGGGTTGTTTGAGCTCCGGTGTCCATCGGAACGAGAATCATTTTGACATCATCTGGTGTCGTTGGCGGCTTGCTTCCACCCCCGCTTCCGAGTTTGAGGATGTATTCGGACCCGCTGGCAAAGGCGTCTCCGGGACCGAAAAAATCGACCGAATAGGTCGTTTTGGTGAGGTCTTTCACCACGCCATGGGGAATGGCCAGCGGAACGATGGAAGCGCTCATCGTTCTGTCGTTTTCACGTGAAGCGGCAACTCGCGCGGTTGTATATCCATAAATCCTGGAAAAGAAGAGACCGACGGGTTCTGAAGCTGTCACTTCCAGCGTGTTAGTTGGATCGATGGTTATTTGAACGTTTGCCAACTGGTCATCAGAGTATCCATTCTGGCGTATGACATCAAGAATCTTGGCTTTTACAGTGTTTTGCCCGCCTTGGGAAAGGGGGGCATTTGTACCGGAAGTTAATTCGATCATCTTATCGTAACCAGCTTTCCAGCCGGCATTGACAGCTGTTTCCAGCCGAATCTTCTGATAATACATCCACCCCGCATCCGTCACCAGCGCCGTTAATCCGATGAGAAAAACGGTGGCTACCGCAGTCATTACCAGAATCGAACCTCTTTTTGAATAAAGCATACTCTTCCCCCCTTTTTTCCAAATATCCCAATTTAACCGTGATCTTGGCTCCTCGGCCCTCTCCAATCATTGTAAATGGCGGGGAATCTCGAGTGGGGGAGACCCTATTAACGCGTGAATACAGCCACTGGCTTCTGATATAAAGCAGCGACACTCAGAGGAATGACCGGTTTGCCGGAAATACCCGTCGTGAGCGTGGAATAGAATGGAGTATACAACGGCGATTCGTAAGAAAGGGTCACTCTCACTGCCTTCCCTCCGGTTGGCATGGTGACATCAGGGGTCGACTGGACTTTGAATGAGGTGTTCCACCATGCTGGTTTTTTTGAGGTTGCATAGGTTTCGATCTCGGAGGGAGATCTTCCCGTCGTTCCGTTACTTTCGGCAGCCCATTTTGCCGTGGCATTTGCAATTTGCTGAAGGGCGATGATGTTGTAAAACGCGAAGCCAAAATCAACGATCCCCCCAATGAACAGAAGAATAACCAGAGGGCATATGATTACGAATTCAACAAAGGACTGACCTCGCTTCTGATACCTCATGCTAAAACCTCCATTCGAGAACCGGACAATTGAATGGCGAATAATTCCGCAGAAAAATTGCCCAGCGGCAAATATGTTACAAGGCTTGAATGATGGTGTAAATATACCTCACATGCTTTCCATTATTCCTTTGCCTCGGTGGCAGACGCCCAAACGATCACTTCAGGTTTGCCGGTTATGGCTTGAAAAATATTCCCAATGAAAGGAGTGAGCATCTCAATCCGGCATCCGACACGGACTGTGATTTCTCGCGATGCATCTCCAACTCCTGAATACTCAGGTTGGGGAAGGGTCGGAATGGTAGGATTGCAGTAGTTGGCCGGATTGATGGCTGGAGATCGATGAGCATCGAAGGCCGCCTCTACCTGTGGAAGAGCAGGATGGGTCGTGCTGGTGAAAACGTTTCGTGCAACCAGTTGATTCAGTCGCTTCGAGCCTTCACGTGCCGCTTCCACGCATTGGAGATTGATGCACGACCATGTATGGAGAATGCGACCAAAATCGACAATAGCAAACACAAGGAAAAGGAAAAGCGGCAATACAAGCGCTAGTTCGAGCGTAGCCTGTCCGGTTCGCAATCGGCTGTTCATAGGGATCTTCTCCTGGGTGGAGATGTGTCCAAAGGACGCTCCGGTGTAAATATGCGCAAATATCATGCCAAAGGCATCATTGCGAAAATCCATAGGCTAAGATAATAATGTCTCTGGAGAGTTGGAATATCAATCTCTTTATTCACCAATTCTCGGTTAGCGGTCTGATACCGACTTCTGCGGGGGATGCCGAGCGTTCGCGTTCCTCTGCCGTTTGGTTTCGGAATCTCGACGCATCGGTCCGCCTGCGGTTAATACACGTCAATCGCCGCACCTCTTCGCACTGAGGCCGGTTGGCAGCCTTCCCGGGTAATGCGCGCTTCCTTTCCCGCTTTTGCCCGTCGAATATACAGCCATGCGTTCCGAACAAGTATTGGACTTTGGAGAGTTGAGCCTTCCCATCCCGCATGGTCACCTCGTATCCTCTTCCTGTGTGTCGGGCCAGCGTTTTGCCCGCGGCTTCCTTCAGGTTCAGCCTCGCGACGAACATCCTTGCCGTTCGGCTCGTGATTCCTCTTGTCGGGGTCACAGATGGCTTGCACCTCCCAGGAAGTGCCACCCTGGCGCGCACAAAGAAAGCCGCCCGGCTTATGCTGGGCGGCTTTCTTTTAGGAAATTACAGGCCGCCAGAGGGGAGAGTAGTGGTCTTCGGGGGCGTGACCTGGAGGAACGCCCCGGTATAAATGGCTGCTCCGACGAATCTATATGCCACCAACGCGCCGTTGTTGTCATACACAGGTGTGGTAACGGTATCCAGAGAAGTGATCGCATACCAGCCGGCTGGCAGGTTTACTATGGAGACGTTCCCGACGGCATTCGTCGTGGGGCGGTGAATGATCGCCGGCTGGCGGGTATCGCTGTTATCCGGTTTATACCACAGGGCGACCTTTGTGTTGGTGACGAGAGCGTCCGTCGTCGGATTGCGGATCGTACCCGCCAATGCGCCGGTAGACGTGAAAGCGGGACTGATTGCGATCGTTCCTATGTTTTTACCAGCTACGTTCAGGCCGGCGCCGTCGGCGACCGTGCCATTGTTCGCGGCAACTCCTCCGACGAAAAGATTGGTGGTGCTTGCGACGATGACCACATTCCGGTCTGTGAATCCGGTTTTGGAGAAGGTGACCGTGTATTGGCCTTCGGACACCCCATACAGAATGAATGAACCGTCTTCCAGGGTACTGGTGGTGAGGGCGCCTACACCGAGAGAAACGTCGGCAAACATCACAGGCGTGCTGTCAGCAGCGCTGACGAGTTTTCCAATGACGGTATAGGATGCAGCCACCTGAGCAGCGCCCGGTTTGGGACGCAGGGAAAGGTTCTGCTCGACATTGGAATTCGCAGCCAGATTGATGACGGCATAATTCTTTTCGTAGATGCCGCTTTTATCATAGGCTTCGATATAATAAATGCCGCCCGAAATGCCTGTAAATGAATAAAAATTGCTGTTTTGGGCATCACGCTTCGCGACCAGGACGGCATCACGATATAACCGGACGGCGACGTTCGCATTGCTGCTCACGATCGGGTTACCGGTGGAGAGATCGAGCAACCGTCCGTACAGGGTTGTGGTTCCGGCGATGTTGACGGTCGTGGAGGCCGTGTTTGTCGTGCCGGTCGAACTGGCGGACGATCCGGCCGGGTTGGAGTCGCAGCCGGTCAGGATGACGGCGGCCAGACAAACGACGAAGGCGATGCTCAGAAAAAAGCGGGTTGAGAGACGCGGGACGGAAAACATGCGTTCAGGTCTCCTTTCGGGACGGGCAGATGGCTTGTTCATGGAATCTTCTCACTTTTGATGACGAATCTGGAAACGGACTGTGTCGGACGTTATCTATGCCGGCTCGATGATGAGCCTCTCACCGGCTTGTACCCCTTGTTTTTCGCGCACTCCTGCGGGCAGTTCCAGCACTTTTACCGCGTTGCGGTGCCAGCCCGAAACTCCCCACCAGGGAGCCAAAACATCATAGCATGCCACGACTTGGTTGTCCTTGTCGAGAAAAATCGCATCGATCGGGTACCCCATGAACATCATGTGAATCGACGTGCATGGTTCGATCAGCAATCCTTCCCCCGGCTGGAGGGGCGACGTGAACATCAGACCTCGCAGACGGCTGATGAAGGTATCGGCATATCTGGCCCGGTCGGCCAGCAGTTCGCCGTTCGCCCTGGTGACACGATACGATGACAAAGGCTGATGATCCCTCACGTGGCCCGGCGAACACCTCATTCACCGGTTTTCATGGTACTCTTTCCCATTTCCTCGATGATCTGATAGGCGGCGGGGCCCATGATGACGATACCGACATTCGGGAAAATGAAGAAAACCAGGGGAATCATCATCTTGACCGGTGCTTTTGCCGCCTCTTCCTCGGCGCGCTGCCGCCGCTTCTCGCGAAGCTGGTCGGACTGGATGCGCAGAACCTGACCGATTGAGACACCGAGCTGATCCGCCTGGATGATGGCCGAAACGAACGCCGAGAGATCCTGGTGGTTGACGCGTTCAGACATATCCTTGAAGGCGTCACGCCGTGACTGGCCCATCCGGATCTGTCTGAGGGTCAGGCTGAATTCGTCGGGAATCGGGCCGCGCATCTTCTCGACGACCTTGTCGCAGGCGGCATCGAAGCCGAGTCCTGCTTCGACCGCAACGGTCAGAAGGTCGAGGACGTCCGGGAGCTGGCGGGTGATTCCATGCAGGCGGGTCGCGATCTTGTTCTGGAGATACATGCGCGGAAGCAGTGTCCCGAGGCCGATTCCAACGAACGCGAACAGTCCTATCTGGCCTGGCTGCATCTGAACGACGAAGCCGAAGGCGATCATGACCGAGGGCAGAATGACTCGGAACAGGTTCTGAATGACCATGAACTCGCCGACCGTCAGACCGCCCGGATATCCGGCCTGGGCCAGCATTTTGCGGAGCGAGCCGCGCTGGATCTGCCGGATTTCCTTCGGATCGCGTTTCCCGGCGAGGTTTGCCAGGAATGGCCTGATGACGCGATCCACGAACGGCTTGTTCAGCTCCTCGTCCTTGATCGCCACCGCTTCGCTCGTGCTCACGCCGCCGTCGAGCTGTGCGAGGCGGTTCTGGATGTCAGACTGCGAACCCGACGGGAACAGCAGGAGAATGACGAGGAAGACGGCGACGGCACCGATGATCATAAACAGGGTGTTCATGTCTCTCTCCTCACACTTCGATGTCGACGATCTTCATGATGATCATCATGCCGATGATTTCCCAGATGATGCCGAAGACAAGCAGGAACCAGCCTCTGTACCAGCCCTGTTTGAACGTGAACAGTTTCGTCATGAAGCCGGGATTCACGATGTAAATCATGAGCCCCATGCCGACGGGGAGCGCACCGACGATGAAGCCGGAGACCTTGGCCTGCGCGGTTTTCGTCTGGATGTCGCCCTTGATTTTCTGGCGCTGCCTGATCGTTGCCCCGATTTTGTCGAGAATTTCGGCGAGGTTGCCGCCGACCTGGCGCTGAATGAGCACGACGGTCGTGACGAGATCCCAGTCTTCGTTCTCGACGCGCATGTTCAGTCCGCGAAGGGCGTCTTCGAGGTTCAGACCGAGGCTGTTTTCTTTCAGGACCCGCCTCAACTCGATGGACATCGGGGGCGGAGCCTCGCGGGCGACCATTTCCATCGCCTGCAGAAGCGAATAGCCCGCTTTCAGGCCGTTCGCGATCATGATCAGCGCGTCCTGGATCTGGTTCCCGAACGCGGCGGAGCGCTGGGATTTCATGATCGTGACCCAGAGATTGGGCACGAAAAATCCGATGACGCCCAATCCAAGCCCCATAATGGGATTTTGCGTGATGAGCGTTCCGAAAATCGCCGGTATGATCGTGGCGAGAAAGACGACCGAGACGAATTCGTTGGCTTTCAGCGGAACGCCGGCTTTTGCGAGCTTATCGGCGATTCGAGCCGCCATGCCTTTCGGCGTGAGCACGAAGCCGACGTTCCCGAGGAGTTTTTTTATGCCCTGCTCATCCCCGCGGGTTTCTTTGACCCAATCGTCTTCCCCGTCTTCCGAGCCTCTGTCACGCTTTTCATCATCTTCGTCGGGAGGGGTGTACTGCTTGGCAATCATCTCGGATTCGACGAGATACTGCTCCATACGCGCGCGAACGTCTTCCCCGGGGGCCGAACCGAACAGGGAAAACAGCAGGAGGGTAAACAGCAACGCCGTAAAACCGGCTACAACGATGAAAATCAGTTGCACGCCGTCACCATCCTTTGGCGGAGTCGGTGAAGATGTTCGGCGGCAGATGGATTCCAGCTTCTTCGAATTTGGTTGCGAATTTCGGTCTGATGCCGGTTGCCTTCAGGCGGCCGATGATCTTCCCTTTTTCATCGACACCTGACTGCTCGAACCGGAAGATGTCCTGCATGACGATCTTGTCGCCTTCCATGCCCTGGATCTCGGTCAGATACGTGATCTTGCGCGAACCGTCCTTGAGACGGGACTGCTGGATGATCAGGTGAACGGCCGAGGCGATCTGCTCGCGGATGGCGCGAACCGGAAGATCCATGCCGGCCATCAGAACCATCGTTTCGAGACGGGCGAGCATGTCGCGAGGCGTGTTTGCGTGTCCCGTGGTCAGAGAGCCGTCGTGGCCGGTGTTCATGGCCTGGAGCATGTCGAGGGCTTCGCCGCCGCGGCATTCGCCGACGATGACCCGCTCGGGGCGCATGCGAAGCGTGTTCTTGATGAGCTCGCGCATCGGAACGGCGCCCTTTCCTTCGATATTTGCCGGACGCGTTTCGAGACGCACGACATGCGGTTGGCGCAGCTGGAGTTCGGCCGCGTCTTCGCACGTGATGATGCGCTCGTCTTCCGGAATGAAGGAACTCAGGATGTTCAGCGTGGTCGTCTTTCCGGAGCCCGTGCCGCCCGAAACGACGCAGTTGAGGCGAACCTTGATGCAGGCCTCGAGAAACTTCGCCATGTCGTCCGTCAGTGTGCCGAAACGCACCAGATCGGCGATTCCGAGGGCTTCCTTCTTGAACTTTCGAATCGTGATCGTCGGCCCGTTCAGCGCGAGAGGCGGAATGATCGCGTTCACGCGGGAGCCGTCGGGAAGACGCGCGTCGACGTACGGAACCGATTCGTCGATGCGGCGGCCGATCGGCGCGACGATGCGTTCGATGATGCGCATGACGTGATCGTTGTCCTTGAACTTGATCTCGGAAAGGGTCAGCTTCCCTTTCTTTTCGAAGTAAATCTGGTAGGGGCCATTGACCATGACTTCGGAAATGTCGTCATCGTCGAGCAGCTTCTGGATCGGGCCGAACCCGATCATGTCGTCCAGCAGAACCTGCGTCATCGACTCCATTTCACGGGGCGAGAGAGAGATGTTCAGCTTGCTCCCTTCCTCGGTCGTGACCTGGGTGATGCGGTCGCGGAGCATGCCGCGCTTCTTTTCCTGGTTCGTCTCGGTCATGATCGCCTGGGGCATGTCGTCGATCAGCCGCGTGTGAACCTTTTCCTTGAGCCTCTCAAAACCGGTGATTTCGCGGGTTACCGCAGATTCGAGGATGCCGGATTTTTCTACGGACTTCTTTTCCTCATTCAGACGAGAAAGTAAACCACCCATCAGACGTTACCTCCCTTGATTCAAGACCCGAAGTAGGATGTTTTTGAACTTGTCGATGACACTCTCCTGCTCTTCCGCGGGAGCCTCTCTCTCCACGCCGGCGATCGTCATGGCCATGTCTTTTATGGTTTTGGCCAACGGAGTGTCAGGGGATTTTACCACAAAAGGTTCACCTTGGTTAAGTGCCTGCTGCGCCGTCGCCATATCCATCGGAACGGTCGAGAAAAGCGGGATGGCGAGACCCGCCTCGATATCCTTGCATCCGATGCCGGCGTGCGGGAAATCCTTGTTGAGGACCAGCTTGATCTTGTTCGTGTCGAACTTGATGTCGGAAAAGGTTTTCAGACACAATTTCGTGTTCTTCAGCGAGCTGATCTCGAGAGTCGCCACGAGCAGCACGAGATCCGTGCGATCGAGGATGGCCAGTTCGAGGTCGCCGATGTGCGGTGCGGTGTCGAAAATGATGAACTGGTAGTTCTCCGATACGTGATCGAGAATCTGCTTGATGTGCTGGGCCTTGATCGACTCGGCGTATGCCGGCTCGATGGGCGCCAGGAGCAGTTCGAGACCGCTCGGGTGGCGAACCGTGTTCTTCTCGATGTCTTCGGGCGAGACCTCATCCTTGTTGTCCTGGATGATGCCGTAGATGTTTCGGTTGCATTTCTGGTTCAGCGTGATCGCGACGTCGCCGAACTGAAGCGACGTGTCGATCAGGAGCGTATGCTTGCCCAGTCTGGCCAGGCTTACCGCGAGGTTCGTCGCCAGCGTGGTCTTGCCGACGCCGCCCTTCGTTGAGAAGAACGTCAGGACCTGCGCCTTTTGCTCTTCTACAAGCGCATCGGGGGTGTCCTTCACCCACTGATTGAAGACGTTCAGGATCGCTTCCGACAACTCGCTTCCGGAAAAGGGCTTCGTGAGGAAGTCTTTCGCGCCGGCTTTCATCGCCCGGCGGAAATACTCCTGCTCGCTCTGGATCGACATGATGATGACCTGGATGTTCGGCCGCTCCTTGGTGAGCGTTTCCGTGGCCTTGAGGCCATCCAGTTTCGGCATGTTGATGTCCATCAGGACGACGTGCGGCGACAACTCTCGTATCAACTTGAGGGCTTCGTCGCCGTCACCGGCTTCGCCGACGACGCGTACATTGTCAAGGGTGCTCAGCATGCGGCGCACGTTCGAGCGGAGCTCGATCATGTCGTCGGCTATGAACACCTTGATGCGTTGCGCCATTCATTTCTCCCGGGCGGAGGGTGTCTCCTTGTTTAAGTCAAGAAACATATCACAGGAGGTCTCACCCGGACAACGGAAATGCGAGATATTTGAAAAATTCCCGCGAATATCCGTTCGTACCGTCGACGGCCGGTCACCAGCGCAGGGGGAGTTCCACGAACGTCGCGAGCAGGGCACCCAGGAAAATATCTATCCCGAGATAGAACCTGAATCCGGTCTGTCCGGCCGTGTTGTGAATCGTTTTGTCGCGGAACGCCCCGCTCTGAATGCTCGCCAGCAGCATGGGCAACGCATCCTTCCCGAAGTTCAGCCTCTGGATGATGATTGCATGCGGGATCCCGAGAATGCAGGAATACAGAAACGTGCCGATGACGAACTTCGTTCCGGCCAGCGCCGCGAGCCCGCCGAGGAGTTTCACGTCCCCCATGCCGATGACGCCGATCATGGCCGGCCCCATATACAGCGCGATGCCGACGAGAGTCGCGAGAAAACTGTATCCGAGGCCGGACCAGCCATACCACCAGGCGTTTGCCAGCCAGCCGGCCAGAATCATGGGAAAGGTCAGCCAGTTGTAGATCTTGCCCCGACGCATGTCGGTGATCATGCCGGCGGCGGCGCCCGCGAGTGCGATCAGGCGCATCCAGAGATCCGGAGGCTGGGGAATGGCGAACTCGAACAAGGCTGTTTTCTCCTGAATGCTGCCTGAATACTAGCACGGTCTTCGCCTGCGTAAAACCATTTTCGGTTGATGACCATGGCACGTGGAAAACGAAGCATGCCGTCCGCGTGTGCCGGACGGCATGGTGGAGGGCAAGGTAAAACGATTCAGGTCGTGACGTAGCCGAGAACGGTGGCTCGGATGTTTTTCAGGAAATCCTGGCTTGCCTTGATGTCCGCTTCGGGCTCGCCTTCGCGGTGCAGAAACACGACACCGCCCGCCTGCTCGGCGAGAATGCCGGCGTCCGGATATTCGAGAAGAGCCGGGGTGTCGATGAGGACCAGCTCGACCCTTCGCTTGAGGGTGTCCAGCAGTTCGATCATCGAAACCGAGCCCAGAAGTTCGACCGGGTGCGGCGGGATCGGGCCGGCCGTGATCAGGCCGAGGTTCTTGAGCATCGTCGGCTTGACGATGTTTGCCGACGACTGGCCGCAGAGGGCCGTGCTCAGCCCGGTGTGGTTGTCGGTGTCGAAGATGCGGTGAAGGACGGGCCGCCGGAAGTTCGCGTCGATCAGGACAACCGAGTAGTTCGCCTGGGCGAACAGAATGGCGAGATTCGCCGTCAGCGTGCTTCGCCCCATTCCCGAGCGGGAAGAGCAGACCTGGATGATGCGGGTGGCGTTGTCGGCGAGTGCGATCTGGAGGTTCGACACGAGGGTTCGATACGGCTCGAGCCGCCTCGAATCCGGCTCGTTGAGAACGATCAGCCGCTCGTCGTAGCTGGCGTGATGGACCGAGTCGGGCACCGGCAGCGCGAGACGCGTCGACGAGAGCGGAGACATCTGGAGAAGGTGAGTGGACGGCCTGGCCTCGTAGCCGGGGGCTGAGACGAAGACCGGGGTGGGCGCGCCCACGAACTCCGCCTTCATCGGAACCGGCGTGTAGAGCAGAAAAACGGCGAGAAGCGTTCCGCCCAGCATTGCCGCGAGTTCGCGCTGGAGCAGGGAAAGACCGATCGGTTTCGGTGCATCGATGTCCTTGCGGAGAACCTGGATCCGTCCGACCGCGGTCGACTGCTTGATCTGCAGCTCTTCAAGCCGCATCGTGACGTCGGCGTAGAGCGTTTCGAGTGACCTGATGCGGGAGGTGCTGGCCGACGAGGCGAGGACGGGAGCGCGGCCGCCGAAGGGGTTCGCCAGTGTCGGCTCCGGCGGCGTGCGGTTGGCTTCGAACCAACGCTTTTTCAACTCTTCCAGCTTGGCGGTGTTTGCCTCGATTTCCTGCTGGAGGGTGTCATACTCGGGGTTCGGTTCTTTTCTGTCACGCTGCGAAGCGAGTTTGCGCTGACGGGCCTGGAGTTCGGAGATGAACTCGTTCGCCGCAACCACCTTGGGGTGCTTCTCGCGATAGGTTTCGAGCAGGCGCGCAAGTTCCGCGCGAGCCTCCGCGAGCGTGTCGCGCACTTCCGCCAAAGCGTTGTCGGTGCGTGACGACGGGACGACGCGAATGCGGGGAAGGGTCTGCAGGCGCTTTCTGTCCTCCTGCAGTTTCGTGCCGACGCGCTGGATCTCCTCGTCGAGGGCGAGCGCCTCGTTTTCGAACAGGGGCGACGGCAGCGCATCCGCCGTGCCTCGGCGCGCTTCCTCGAGTTTCTCTTTGAGCACGTTCTTCTTTTTTTCGAGCATCTCGATCTCGAACAGGTTCGTCTCGTTCGAATACCCGAGGAACCGCTCGGAAAGCATCTTGATGACGGCATCGCCGAGCGCGGGCAGTTCCGCCGGATTCGGGTCGCGAACGGTGAGTTTCACGAGCCCCTGGCCGGCGTCTTCCAGCGTGAAGGGCGCGTAGCGCGGCTCCGACTTTCCGAGATCGAGACCACAGGTCTGCAGGACTTCTCCGATCACGTCCTTCTGAGACAGGATGCCGTTCATCGCCGCGGCCGGGCTGTCGCCGGGACGCAGCTCGCTCGTCATGACTCTGAGAAGGGATTTGCTCTCGTAAACGGTCGGGAAGACGCGGCTGACGAGCGCCGTGACGAGTAGCGTCGCGGCCACGATCATGACGGCCGCTCCCCGATGTCGGTCGAGGCTGCGGAGGATGCCTTCGAACAGGTTCTCCTGCGCCATTGTTTTGCCTCCTAAGCACGAATCCTGCCCCGGCACGTCGCGCATACCGGAGTCTCAGGAAACATCGGCAAATCCGACCGCAAATCGAAGGGGCACGGTCGAAAACCGTGCCCCCGAACGTGATGGCGTTGGATCAGCGCTTCGTGAACTCGTTTATCGCGGATGCGACATACTCGACCGCTCCGTCTGGAAGCTCCGAATACACGGGAAGCGCGAGGGTGTGCTGTGCTGCCGCTTCCGAGTTGGGGAAGTCGCCGTGTTTGTAGCCGAGCGATTTGAAGCACTCCTGCTCGTGGAGGCTGAGCGGGTAATACACGGCGCAGCCGATTTCTTTCTCGGTGAGGAACTGCTTCAGCTCGTCGCGTCGCTCGACGCTGATGACATACTGATTGTAGATATGGTAGCGGCCCGGCTTGGCGACCGGGGTGCGGACGGTCTTGTTGCCGGCGAGCAGTTCGTTATAGCGGGCGGCATTCTTTCTTCGGCCTTCGGTCCAGGCGGCAAGGTGAGGCAGCTTGACCGAGATGACGGCTGCCTGAAGGGCGTCGAGACGGCCGTTGATGCCGACTTCCAGGTGGTGATACTGGCGCTCGCCGCCGTGCACGCGCAGCTTCTTGACATGCTGGTACAGCTGCTCGTCGTTGGTCGTGACAAGGCCGCCGTCGCCGAAACAGCCGAGATTCTTGCTCGGGAAGAAGCTGAAACAGCCGAAATCCCCGATGGTTCCCGCCTGCTTGTCATTGAAGCTGGAGCCGATCGACTGGCAGGCGTCCTCGATGACCGGCAGCTTGTGCTGGCGGGCGACGCTCATGATCGCGTCCATGTCGGCGCACTGGCCGAACAGGTGAACCGGGAGAATCGCCTTCGTGCGCGGCGTGATGGCGGCGGCGATCTTCGACGCATCGATGTTGTACGTGTCGGGCTCGATGTCGACGAAGACGGCCCGGGCTCCGACGCGGGCGATCGCACCGGCGGTCGCGAAAAAGCTGTACGGCGTCGTGATGACTTCATCGCCGGTGCCGATGCCCAGCGCCATGAGTGACAGCAGAAGCGCATCGGTGCCTGATGAGACGCCGACGGCGTATTTCGCGCCGGTGTAGGCGGCGAGCTCCTGCTCCATCTTTTCCACGCGGGGGCCGAGGATGAATCCCTGGCTTTCCATGATGGACAGCACTTCGGGAACGACCTTGTCCTTGATCTGGGCGTATTGAGGCTTGAGATCCAACAGCGGGACCTTCATTGACGTGTTTCTCCTCCGGCTTCTGCGCGGTGAATTCGAATCGAGAACAGCGCGTGAAAACTATCACATGACGGGGATCGCGTCAATGCCGCTTTGCGCGATTCCCGGAAAAAAATCAGTATCCCCCGTCGTCGCCGGCAGTGCGCGACGATGGGTTTTGTGGTATAATCGCCGGGTGAAATTCGTTGATGAACTCGTAATTGAAGTTGAATCCGGAAAAGGCGGCGACGGCATGATTGCCTTCCGCCGCGAAAAGTTCGTTCCCTTCGGCGGCCCTTCGGGCGGCGACGGCGGACGGGGCGGGGACGTCGTCATGGTTGCCACGCGCGACCTGAACACGCTGTATGAGTTGAGCTACCAGCGGATCTATCGCGCCAGGCCCGGCGAAAAGGGCGGCCCCAAAGACATGATCGGTTCCGATGCCCTCGACGAGACGATCCGGGTTCCCGTCGGAACGCTTGTGTACGATGCCGAAACCGGCGAACTGCTTGCTGATCTCGCGAGCGCCGGCGCCCGCTTCGTCGCGGCGCGTGGCGGCCGCGGCGGCAAAGGCAACGCCCGATTTGCAAGTTCGGTCAGGCGCGCCCCGCGCATTGCCGAAAAAGGCGAACCCGGCGAAAAGAAACACCTCCGTCTCGAACTGAAACTGCTCGCCGACGTCGGTCTGGTCGGTCTTCCCAATGCGGGAAAGTCGACCCTGCTGCGCGCGATCAGCAACGCGAGGCCCAAAGTTGCGGATTACCCCTTCACCACGCTTGTTCCGCACCTCGGAATCGTCAAGCCCGACGGCCTGCCGGCGTTCTGCGTCGCCGACCTGCCCGGGCTGATCGAAGGCGCCCACATGGGTGCGGGCCTCGGCATCCAGTTCCTGAAACACATCGAACGGACCCGGCTGCTGGTGCATCTCGTCGATCTCTCCGAGATCGACCCGGATGAGCCGCTCGCTACCTTTGACGTGATCATGCGCGAACTTGGCGAGTTCGATTCGACGCTGCTCGAACGACCGATGCTGGTCGTGGGCAACAAAATGGATCTTCCCGAGGCGCGCGATGCCTGGAAAAAGTTCGAGAAAGCCCTGAAAAAGCGCAAGCTCCCGGCGTTCCCCCTTTCAGGCGCGACGAAGGAAGGCACCAAGGAACTGGCCGAGCGGATCTGTGCCGAACTCGCGAACCTGCCGGTCCAGGAGACGATGGCCCCCGCCGTCGGCGAAAAGGTGTTTGCCTACCTGCCCCCGTTCCAGGTCGAAGAGGTCGAGAAGGGCTACTGGGTGGTGAAGGGCGCCGAGATCGAACGTCTCGTCGCGATGACCGATTTCACCAGCGACGAAGGGGTTGCCCGCTTCCGCAAGAAAATCCAGAAAATGGGACTCACGGACGAACTGGCTCGCATCGATGCGGACAAAGAAGACACCGTCGCCATCGGGGAAATGGAGTTCGCCCTCAGGGAGTTCTTTTCATGAAGATCGGCCTCTTCGGGGGCAGCTTCAATCCGGTTCATCGTCACCACGTGAGGATCGCCGAGGCGGCGCGCGACGCATGCGGCCTCGACGAGGTCTGGTTCGTTCCCGTTCACCGGCCCGTTCACAAGGAAGATCGCGATCTTCTGCCGTACGAGGCGAGACGTTCCCTGGTGGAAACGGCCATCCGCGGCCGGCACGGCCTCCGGATCTGCGACGTCGAGCGCGATCTGGGAGGCCTGTCCTATACCATCCGGACCGTGCGCGCCCTGCGGGAACGCCATGCCGGATACGAGTTCATGCTGGTGATCGGGGCGGACTCTCTTCGTGATCTGCCGGGCTGGAAGTCCGCTGAAGAGTTGGTCGGCGAGATCGGTTTGGCCGTCGTCGTCCGACCGGGAGTCGGCGCCGATCTGCCTCTTCCGAACGGACGGAGCGGTTGGGTTCCCCTCGACCCCGACCCCGCTTCGTCGAGATCCGTCAGGAACGAGATCGCCCGGGGGCGCCTGACGCGCCTCCCGGTGCCGCCTGCCGTCATGGCCCAGATCGTGGAACGGGGGTATTATGGCTGCTGGAATGGCCCTCATGGTATATGGCATGATATAATATCTGCCCGGGCCGCCGCGCTTCCGGCGGGATTGCGGACGCATGTCGAGAGCGTCGCCCGCCTTGCCGCGGAATACGCCTGCGAGTTCGGTCTCGACGCGAGACTCGGACTGCTCGCAGGGCTGGCGCACGACCTGTTTCGCGGGGCCGGGCCGTCCGAGATTTATGCGACGGTTGAGCGCGGCGGTATCCGCCTCGGAGCGCTCGAAAAGAAGGTTCCGATGCTGGCGCACGGGGCCGCGGCGGCGGCGTTCCTCGAAACGCTCGATCCCCCTCCGCCGCCGGCGCTCTGCCGGGCTGTCCGATGGCACACGTTCCCCAGGCCGGCTCATGCGCCCCTGACGCGGGCCCTCGTCATGGCCGACGCCCTCGACCCCTCACGGGGTGAACCGGAGCGCGACCGCATCCGTACCTCGGACCTGCCGATCGAGCAACGCTGGAGGAGCGTCGTGGCGCTCAAGCGCGTATGCGCCGACCGCGAAGAACGCCGCAGGAGTCATCTCGAGCCGGCTCTCGCCGTAGGGTGCGCATGGAACCTGGAATGACGCCGCCGACGCAGGAGCTTGCTCCGGTTCCCGAGGGGGAGGCGGAGGGGCGGCCGCTTCCCGAGCATCGGGGCGGAAGGCGCATCTGGACCGTTCTCGAAATATTGTTCATTCTATTGAATGTGCTCTTTTTCGCCGGCTGGATGCAGAGATGGTTCTTCATTCGCGTGCCGACGGGAGAGATCGCCGAGCGCGCCGGAGTGTCGGGCGGAGAAAGCATCTCCGAACCGGCCGGGATTTCTCGGTTGTCGCGCATGAACATCCTGTGTCTCGGCATCGATTCGGTCGAAGGAACGCACCGGACCGACACGATCCTGGTGGTCGGCATCGACCCCCACGACCGGCGTGTGACGGTCCTTTCCGTCCCCCGCGATACCCGGGCGCTCATCAACGGAACGGCACACAAGATCAACGAGATGTATGCCCGCCATGGCGAACTCGCCCTCCGCGGCATGATCGAAGAACTGCTCGACATCACGATCGACCGGTACGTCATGGTCGATTTCGCCGGGTTCACCAACACCATCGACCTGCTTGGGGGCATCGACCTGTTGATCGAGCAGTCCATGCACTACGACGACAACTGGGGAAATGTCCACATTCATTTCAACCCGGGCCAGACGCACCTCAACGGGAAGAAAGCCCTCGAATACGTGCGGTTCCGGGCCGACGCGGCCGCCGACCTCGGCCGCATCAAGCGCCAGCAGCGCTTCATCAGCGCCGTGCTCGAAAAGCTCAAAAGCCCATCCATCGTCGTGAGGCTTCCGCAGCTGATCCAGGAGGCCTACGGACATATCAGCACCGACTTGCGCATCGCCGAGATGCTCGACTTGGCGCTCGCCCTCAAGGACGGTCCGATCTCGATCCAGACGATGTCCCTGCCGGGAGACGCCCGGTATATCGACAAGATCAGCTACTATCTTCCGTTCAAGGAAGAGGCGGTCGCGATCGGCGCCAGGCACTTCGCGACCCTTTCCCTGCTCGATCTGGAGGCGCCCTTCGCGACGCGGGGAGTTGCGAGCCAGGCTGCGCCGGTGACGACGGCCTCCGCACCGCCCCCGCCGGAACAGACCGCATCCCAACCCCGCTGAGAAACACGATGAAGACGTCGCTGTTCGATTTCGAACTCCCCTCCGAACTGATCGCCCAGACCCCCGCCCCCGAACGGACGGCTTCGCGGCTTCTCGTCTACGATCGTTCCGCGGAGACCGTCGACCATCTGTCGTTCCGAGACATTCTCAACCTTATTCCGCCGGGGGACCTGCTCGTCGTGAACCGGTCCCGCGTCATTCCGGCCAGGCTGTTCACCTGCCCCCCCCCGGGAACGAAGCCCGCCGAGATCCTCCTCGTGCGCGACCTTGGCGACGGGCGGTGCGAGGCGATGGTCCGGCCCGGGCGGCGATTCAAGGTCGGCGCCTGTCATGCGGTTCCCGGCGGCGTCACGATGACCGTCGAAGACGTTCTGGAATCGGGACTGCGTGTGCTCCGGGCCGGCCACTGCCGGGACGTCGTCGCCGTCTTTCGCGAGCACGGCGAAATGCCCCTTCCGCCCTATATCACGTCGAGGGACAGCGCCCCAGAACGCTATCAGACGGTGTTCGCGACCGAGGAAGGCTCGATCGCCGCGCCGACCGCCGGGCTTCACTTCGACGCCAGGTTGATGGACGATCTTCGCGCCCGCGGCGTGCTGATCGGGGAGACCGTCCTCCACGTGGGCCTCGGCACCTTCAAACCCGTCGAGGCGGACGACACGGATCAGCACGTTATGCATAGTGAGAGATATTATATAAGCCCCGGGCTTTCGGAGCTGCACGCGTCGGTCCGTGCGTCCGGCGGCTCCGTCTGGGCGTGCGGAACCACCTCGGTCAGGTCCCTGGAATCCGCGATGGGCGATGACGGGCGCTTGCGCACGGGGCCGCAGGAAACGGCGTGCTTCATCACGCCCGGCTATACCTTCAAGGCGGTTGATCACCTGATCACGAACTTTCATCTGCCGCGCTCGAGCCTCATCATGCTTGTCGCGGCCTTCTGCGGGCGCGAGCGCATTCTCGACCTCTACCGGGACGCTATCGCCCGGCGCTACCGGTTCTTCAGTTTCGGCGATGCGATGGCAATCATCTAAGGCGGATCAGACACCATGAGCGAGCGATTTTTCGAATTTTCGATCGAATCCGAGTCATCCGAATGCTGGGGGAGGGTGGGGCGCATCAGGACGCGCCGGGGGGACATTCCGACTCCGGTGTTCATGCCCGTCGGAACATGCGGTTCCGTGAAAACCCTTTCCCCGGAAGAAGTTTGCACGGCGGGCGCGACGATCATTCTCGGCAACACCTACCATCTCTGGCTCCGCCCCGGCACCGAGATCTTGGACCATTTCGGCGGCCTTCACCGGTTCATGAAGTGGGACAGGCCCATGCTGACGGACTCGGGCGGCTTCCAGGTGTTCTCGCTGAAAAAGCTGAACAAGATCACCGACGAAGGTGTGCATTTCTCGTCGCACCTCGATGGCGCGAAGCTGTGGCTGACGCCCGAGGAGTCGATGCGGATCCAGCGTTCGATCGGGGCCGAGATCATGATGGTGTTCGACGAGTGCTGCCCCTGGCCGGCCGACGAGGCGCTCGCGCGCGAGGCGATGGAACGCTCGGCGCGATGGGCGAAGCGGTGCCGCACCGATCATCCCGAAGGGCGCGACGGCCAGGCCCTGTTCGGCATCGTTCAGGGCTCGACCTTCCTGAATCTCCGAAAAGAGTCGATCGAACGGACCGCCGAGATCGGTTTCGACGGTCTTGCCGTGGGAGGCCTGTCGGTGGGAGAGCCCAAGCCGCTGATGATCGACACGCTCGACGGGATGATGCCGCACATGCCGAAATATCTGCCTCGCTATCTTATGGGCGTCGGCAGCCCCGAAGACCTGTTGTTCGGCGTCGAACGCGGGATCGACATGTTCGACTGTGTCATGCCGACCCGCATCGCCCGCCACGGGGCTGTGTTCACCCCGACGGGGCGCATCGACCTGACCGGCCTCGCCTGGCGAAAATCCGACGAGCCGATCGACGCGGAATGCGCGTGCCAGGCTTGTAGGACCTTTTCCCGCGGCTACCTGCGCCATCTCTTCAAGGCGAAGGAGATTCTCGCCCTCCGAATGGCGAGTTTGCACAATATCACGTTCATGATTACCCTTATGGGGAAGATTCGCGCGGCTCTCGCGAACGGGACGTTCCAGCAGCTCAAAAGCGAGTTTTTCGCAAAATACATGGCCAGGGAGGAAAAACGATGACCAGCCAGCCGACCGAAAAGGAAAAAATCAAGGAGGCGATGGATCGCTTCAAGTCCGGGGACCTCGACATCGCCGAAGACCTGTTCCGGGACTTCCTCAAGGAACACCCGACGAGCGATCTTGCGGATAATGCATGCTATAATATCGCCAAGATCTATATGCGCCGCGACCACCCGGTCAAGGCGCTCGAATGGCTGGACTACCTCCTGGTCCATTATCCGGAGAGCGATGCCGCCTACTTCGCCGAGGACGAAAAGACCGAACTCCTGCGGCAGATGGGCCAGATCACCGGCGAAACCGCCGACGAGTGCTACTTTCGCGGCAAATCGGCGTTGAAAGAGAAGAAGATGGACGACGCCGAAAGGATCTTTCTCGAAATGATCGAGAAGTTTCCCGACAGCGATCTCGCCGACAACGCGCATTACAACCTCGCCCTCATCGCTAAACAGGCCGGTCGCATGGACCAGGTGCGCCGCCACGTCGATATCATCAAGACCCGCTACCCCGACAGCGACGCCGCGATGTATGCCGACGATCTCCTCGCGGAAAGTTGAAGAAAGAAAGACGCTCAAAAACGAATCCCGCGGGGCTTTCCCCGCGGGATTCGTTTTTGAGCGCGATTGTTATTTTTGCAGTTGGAGTTCGGAGGTATAGACGGAATTGCCGTCTTCGGGCACCTTGAGTTTGGTGAGCTCGCCCTTGATATACCCGCGGTTCATGTTGACCGCGAGGATGTCAAGCTCGTAGCCGGTGATGACGCCGCTGAAGTAGGCTTCTGCGAGGTAATTGCTGCCGACGACGTCGACGTAGGGAACGATATCCTTGCCGCCCTGCTTGATGTAGACGCGAACGACATCCCCGTTTTCGAGCGTCGAGGGCTCGTTCTGCCCGGACGGCGCCGAGCCGCGCACGACGATGCGGACGTCGCGGGTGATCGGCTGGACGTTGTTGAAGTCGATGTCGATGCCGCCGATGGTGCCGCCGGGCCGCTGGCTGGGCAGGCTCACCGACGGGTTGATCGTGATCGTGTCGTAGCCGCGGATTTTCATCTTGACCGCAACGCTTCCGGCGGTGACGGGAACGTTCGAAAGAGAGTAGACGACGGTTCCCTGGAAGGTCGTGCCGCCGGTGCCCGCGGTCGCGGTGGCGACGACCCGACCGGCCGACTCGGCCCATATGACGCCGGTGAAGTTCGTGCTCGCGTCGAGGATATACCCGGGAACGTTCCGCAAGGTTCCGGAAACTTCCACCGTGAGCGGGTTCATCTGGATGACTCCCGCGTCGTAGGGGACTTTCGTGATCAGGAGCGGCTGCGAGAGGAAGGGCGCGTAGTTGTCGCAGGTGATCTTGTAGGTGCGGTTGCCGCCTTCGAGACCGGTCCAGCCGGCATCCTTGAAGTCCTGGGCCGTGTCGAACGTCTTGCTCCGGGCGGGATCGATCTGCGACACCGTGAATTTCTGGAGAGGCTTTCCGGTGATGGCGTCGACCGGATACCCTTTCAGGGTTCCGCGCACGGCGGTGTTTTCCTTGACCATGAAGAACGTCGGCGCCTGAACGGTTTCCCCGTTTGTCACCTGGACATGGAGCAGGTTAACCGCACCGCTGGCCGAATAGTTGGACTTCGAAAAGGCGAGGTCCCAGGGCGCGGAATCCGGATTCATGTTGGGGAGAGCGTATTTTCCGTCTCCGCCGGTGTTGGCTGTCCTGGTGCCGTATTTCGTGTTGGTTGCGCGGACGAGGACATCCGCAATGGGGGTGTTCGTCGAATCCTCGAGAACATACCCGACAACCGTCCCTGACTGAACGCCCAGGGAGCCTTTCTCGCAACCGGTGATGACCAGGCTCGAGAGAGCCAGCGCCATCAGCAGGAGCCACCGTGTTCTGGCCGGTTTTAACTCGCTTCCCATGTGTGCCTCCGTTATTCGCCCCACCGCGGAGCAGAATGAAAGTTATCCGGTGAAGTTATCGGCGTTTTCCGTCGAACACTTAAACCTTTTCTTCAATCCGCAATTTCCGAACTGTGTTGCGGACAGCACAAGAGTTCCCGACAACGAATCAGAGCGCATATTGAAGACTATTCCACCACTGAGGGTTATTGAATCCTGCATATCAAAAACCAGCTTCGTGTCTCCGCTCGTGCTGTGCTTGTCGAAGCACGAACAGCCACTTGTCGATGGTTCCTCATTTCGTCCTTCGACATGCTCATGGCGAACGGTTGGTTCTCATTCTCCAGGGCTCAATAGAGATTCATTGCGCTCCTTCATGCCGTAGGGGCAGGTTTGAAAATCGCCCGTGTGGCCCGGACTGATGGCGCGACGCGCCCTGAACGCATCCTGCAAATTCTGAAAAAAAATTGGCAGATGATTCAGACAATGATTGGCGTCGGGGGGTAAAGAAATGGGCGAGTTGCGCCGATACAGATTCAAACCCATCGGCAAACTGCATCGATCCGGGAGGCCGTATCATGATTCCTGCAAAAAGAATCCCCTCTGGCATGGGGATCCTCATTGCCTTTTTCCTGCTTATCATCTCCTTGGTAGGCTGTGAGAAGGGAACACTCGGTCTCAAGGGAGGGAGCGTGTCCGGCTTCGTCGTCGACAGCCGCACCCTCGCTGGAGTCAGCGGCGTCAGCGTCACAGGGATAACCGGCGCCGAGAAGGATAAAGTGACGAAATTCACCTACACCGACTCCAGAGGCGCCTATGTCTTCACCGACCTCCGCGCCGGCGAATGGAAACTTTCCTTCGACAAGGCCGGATACGACCCCATCGCGCAGGATGCCTCGGCGGCCGTGAGCGTCGTCGTGGTGAATGACGAGAACAGGGCCGTGCCTGACGTGAGAATGGTTCAATTGTATACGAATCAGTATATCAATGTGAAGGGGACCCTGAAGGATGCGCGGAACGGGACGCTGATCTCCATCGGAAACAGCCAGTTCACGTTCGGCACCCAGGTGTTCAACAACCGCATGCCGAGCGACTTCCAGATCGGGTTCGCCGTCGCGGCGCAGGCCGGCGGAATCGACGTGACAATCAAGGTGACGAATTACGAGACCTACACCACGACCATCACCGGCACGACCGACGTCGATCTGGGGGTCATCCTCCTCCAGCCCCAGACCTACAAAATCGTCGGCGTCTGGAAGGACGTTCCAGGGTGGGTGTTCACCAACGCCCCCGATGCGAACATCATCGCCTACTCGGGAAACCGCGTCGTGGCGACGGCGACGGGAAAACTGAACGCGCAGTCCTTCGAAATCGGCGGCATTCCGATGGGCACCACCGTTTCTCTCGAAGCGGAAATCAAGGGCTACCGGATGAACGGAGCCGTTCCCGTCGTGCCGAACAGTGATTTCCAGGGGGTCATCTACCAGACCCTCTCGCTGAAGACGAACTTCTCCCCGATCCTTCGCGACGTCCGGGTCGTCGTGATCGGAGCGAACATCAACAACGGCGAGCGCATCGGCGCCTACTGCCAGGAGACCGGCACCGTCTGGGCGACGACGACGGTCACCAACTCGGGCCTGCTCACGACGACGCCGAAGGTCGTCGACCTGGGAACGAACCAGGTGCCAACGGGTTACACCCTGACGTTCAAGGGATACAACGTCGATGACGGCACGTTCGGAACCGAATCGCCGATGATCAATGATGACGGTGTCGATCCTCAGATCGTCACCATCCAGGTGAACTGATGGAGGATCATAAAGCTATGTCTGATACGGCCATGAATGACAACAGGAGGTCGGGATTCATGAATGTTCGCGTATGGGGAGGCTGGCTGCTGGCCGCTCTCGGCATCACGGTCCTCATGACGATGGGATGCGAGAAGGGCGCCCTCGGCGTCCGGTCCAGCAACCTGACCGGATTGATCGTCGACAGCGCCTCGTCGGCCCCCATTGAAGGCGTGCGCGTCAGGATCGTGTCCGAAGCGGCGGTCAGCACGAACGCTCAGGCGGCTCTCGGCCAGAACTTCGTTTCCGTCACCGGTGCCAACGGGCGGTTCATGTTTACGAATCTCACGCCTGACAAGTTCAAGATCGAAGCCACCAAGGTCGGTTACGAGGACTTGCAGTATCCTTCAGCCTCCTCGACCGTAACTTCCGTATACGTCCAGAACGCTGAAACGGTCGATATCGGTGCGATCAAGATGAACGCCGTCGGCAGTCCGTTGCCTCAGTATATTTCCGTTCGTCTGAATCTTCGCGACAGCAAGTCGATGGAACTCCTGGATGGAAATGAGCTGGTGACGATCACCTTCGACAACCAGACGTTCACCTACACGGTTACCGAATGGAAAAACGGCCAGACAGCCGGAGGACAAGCGATTCAACTTCCGGCAAAAGGCGGAGTCTATGCCGTTTCAATCAGCCCGAATCCCGATCTCTACAAAACGACCAACACGACTCTGTCTGGGACGGCCAATATTCTCACGGACATCATGCTGGAAGCCAATTCATACAACCTCATCGTGCGCTGTGTGAACGTTCCGGATTATATCGTAGGCGGTATCATGAATATCTACGCCGAACAGGCCGGAACGAATCCCCCGAAGATTCTCGCCACGCATACGATCAGCGACCTTGGCAACCTGACGAGCCCGCAGTTGCCCAACGTGGTCAAGGTCCCTGGGGTGGCCTTCCCGATCAATCTCCGCGTCAACGTTCGGGGATATCTGGATGAAGTCATTGCGATCGATACGATCGCCCAAGGCGAACAGGGAAATATCCGAATCGATGTTGATTTCCTTGCGAACAATGACACCCTTGCGCCGGCGCTCGATGCTGCCAACCCCGTTGTTGGCATCCTCGACAACCGTGTCACCCGTGGTGTCACCATCCGTGTTGCGGGTCCAGATCTGATCAACAACGACACCGTCATCGGCAATCTGTGGCATACCAACGTTCCGGTCAACTACGTTGGCGGTGGTGTCTGCGATCTCGATTATGCGGCTGTCCCCGTTGGTTATAAACAGCCCTGGACCGTCTCGATCTATCCCGATTCAAAAGGACCGGCGGCGGCTTCCGGCAGTTACTCGATCAACGGGGATGCGATGATCAATCCTGAAGAGGATGCCGGAAATATCATTCTCCTCATCGGGGCAGTTGCGAAACGGCCCTGAGAACGCGATCGATAGAAAAATCCCCCGGACGATCGTCCGGGGGTTTTTTCTATCGATCGAACGAGGTTATTTCCAGAATGTCGTTCCCCGATCGTAGGTGTGACCGAGATGTTGCGCTATGCTTGCCGCTATATCCCAAAGGCCGTGGCGGATGCCGAGGTCGGCGCCGGGGCGACCCTTCTGGTAGGCGAGCAGGAAGGGATACTCGCGGGTGTGGTCGCTTCCCTTGAAGGTCGGGTCGCAGCCGTGGTCGGAGGTGAGGATCAGGAGGTCTTTCTCGTCGAGCTTCGCCATGAAGCCGGCCAGCCAGGCGTCGAATTCCTCGAGGGCCTTCCTGTAGCCGGCCACGTCGCGGCGGTGGCCGTAGATCATGTCGGTGTCGACGAGGTTCACGAAGATGAGGCCCTCTTTCACCTTGTCGAGCGACTCCATCGTTTTCTTCATGCCGTCGGCGTTGCTTTCGGTCGTGACGTATGGATCGACACCGCGGCCGGCGAAGATGTCATAGATCTTGCCGATACCGTAGGTCGTCACGCCCTTCTTCTTCAGCACGTCGAGCAGGGTGTCGACCGACGGCTCGAGACTGAAATCGTGCCGGTGCGCCGTGCGCTTGTAGGCACCCGACGTGCCTATGAACGGCCGGGCGATGACGCGCGCGGCGCCCAGGTCGGGCGGCTGGAGCAGCTCTCGGGCCTTGCGGCAGATGGCATACAACTCTTCCAGCGGGACCACTTCCTCGTGGGCGGCGATCTGGAACACCGAGTCGGCCGACGTGTAGACGATCAGCTTGCCGGTTTTGACATGCTCGTCGCCGAGCTGCATGATGATCTCGGTGCCGGAAGCCGGGTAATTTCCGATCGTGCCGCGACCGACGGTTTTTTCAAACGTCTCGATGAAGGATTTGGGAAACCCTTTCGGGAAAACCGGGAAGGCAAAATCGAGCTTCGCGCCCATCATTTCCCAGTGGCCCGTCGTCGTGTCCTTGCCCGGCGACAGTTCGTGCAGCTTTCCGAACGAGCCGAGAGGCTGCTTCGCCGGGGGAACGCCGACGATCGGCGTGATGTTGCCCAGGCCCAGCTTCGCCATGGTCGGCACATTCAGCCCGCCCGACACCTTCGCGATGTTCGGAATCGTCGCCGACCCCTCATCGCCATACTGCGCCGCATCAGGCATCGCCCCGATGCCCGCGCTGTCAACCACGATACATATTGCTCGCATTCTTACTCTCCTTGGGTCATGCCGCTTTCGTCTTTTTTACCGGAAGCGCATGGGAAATATTCAGTAACCCGTCGATCGAAAGGTCTTCATCGACGAGTGGCCAGTGGATACCATAACCTGACGGGGAAATTTCTAATGCATTTCTTTGCTCGGTTGTCGCTTCAGATAGTTTTGAAGAAATCTCATTGAGTTTGAATTCATACGGTTTTCCATCGATTTCGATCAGCATGGTTTCGTTCGTGAAGCGAACATAGTGAATTACGTGAAGCATCATAAAAAATGATACCACAATTCATGGGATTGCTTCGCAGCAACGCGGAGTGCGTTCCGGGCGCATCGCGATGCGCCCCAACATGCCTATTGAGTCCTGCATATCAAAAACCAGCTTCGTGTCTCCGTTCGTGCTGAGCTTGTCGAAGCACGAACAGCCACTTGCCGATGATTCCTCATTTCGCCCTTCGACAGGCTCAGGGCGAACGGGTGGTTTTCATTCTGCAGGAATCAATAATGTCCAAGCCCCAAGTCGTAGGGGCGGATCGTGATCCGCCCGCATCCGGAGAAACTCATACGCTTACCCTGCAGAAAATCATTGTCAGCAATACCTGATCAGAGTGGGAAATTGAAAAACGTCATCCCTTCTGCGGTTGCGTGCCCAGAGATTCGAGGCGGGTGATCTTGGCGACGCGGGCGGCGTGGCGGCCGGGGGCTGGCTGGGTGGCGATCCAGAGGTCGACGATCTGCTTCATCAGGCCTGTGCCGATCACCATGCTGCCCAGGGTGAGCAGGTTTGCGTGGTTGTGCTCGCGGCTGTTGCGGGCGGTGTAGAGATCGTTGCAGCAGGCGGCCCGGACGCCGGGGACCTTGTTCGCGGCCATGCACGAGCCGATGCCGGCCCCGTCGATGACGATGCCGAGCGTGTGCGGGTTCATCGCGACCGCGTTGGCGACCAGCCAGGCGATGTCGGGATAATCGACCGGGTCGGTCGAGAAGGCGCCGACGTCCTCGACCGTGTGGCCGGCCGCCGTCAGGTGCTTCTTCAGCTCCTCCTTGTGCGAAAACCCGCCATGATCAGCCCCAATCACAATCCTCGGCATCTTTCGTCACTCCATCGGTCAATATCTGTGCGATCTGCGTCATCTGCGGATAACGCTGCGAATAAATCCCGAAAACCTCTGTATCTCTCTGTCTCCGGGGGGAAATCGTCCCTCAAATGAACTCGCGGAAGAGTTCGGGGCGGGGGCGCGGGATGACGACGCTGTAGACGACCTGGCCGCGCCCATCGAGGACGTTCAGACCCGCGGCGACGGCGGCCTCGACGGCGGCGACGTCGCCGGTCATCGTGTAGAACGCCTTCCCGCCGATCGCCATCGCGATGCGGATTTCGACGAGTTGCACGTCGGCGGCCTTCGCCGAGGCGTCGGCCGCCAGGATCGTCGAGACGACGTCGAACGTCTCGACGACGCCCAGCGCATCCGTCTCGGGAATCGGGTTGGTCGCCGTCATCGCCGGGTAGATCTGCGGATGCAGGTTCGGGATGACGAGGTCGTTCACGAGATACCCCTGGCCGACGCGGACGCCGGCGGCGACGCTCGCCTCGACGGCCGCCACGTCGCCCCAGACCATGACGATGAACTTGCCCGGGCAGATGGTGCGCGACAGGACGAGCTCGACGGATGCGGTCTTGAGCATGGCGTCGGTGGTCTGGTAGCCCATGGCGATGCTGGACAGTTCCACGAGGCCGATGGCGTTCTGCGAGATGTTCATGGCGGTGCTCTCAGTTCGGTTTCATGGGCGTCTTCAGGCCCGGGAGATGACGATCGAGGCGGAATCGACGCTTTCGATGCGGCCGCTGATCGATGCATGAAGCGGTGCGCCCAGTTTCTTGTCGGGAACGGCGCCGATGAGCTGGCCGAGCTTGACCATGTCGCCCGGGCGCACCAGGGGTTCGACGGGAACGCCGACATGCATTTTTAGCGGAAGCCGGACACGCTCGAAGCGCGTTCTGATTTCGGTCCAGGGCGATTTGTGGTCGTAATCGAGCAGCCCAAGCCGCTTGATCAGCCGCTCGATGCCCACGCGGCGCTGGCCACGCATCGGGTGCACCTGGGGCGCATCCTTCCAGTCGGTCGGCTTGATGCCGTGAGACAGGTGATGGCGCTTCGCCATCTGGCACATTTCGCGCGGCGGCAGGGCTTCTGGGCAGGAGAACAGCGAGCAGAGCCCGCACTCGCTGCAGAAGATCGCGTCGCGCGAATAATTCTGATCGTTGAACGGGGCGAGCTGGGCGGTCCTCATCGCCTTGTGGGGTCGGATGGGATACCCGAGAAGCGCACGGGGGCAGAGTTCCGAACAGTCGGTGCACTGGTCGCAGGCCGAGCGGGCAATCTGCTTGTTGTGGGCATCTGACGTCGCCATCCGTCGAATCAGGGGATGATCGCTGGGAAGCGCAATCAGACCGCCGGTGGTCTTCGTGACGACATCGGTCTGCGGGTCGCGCACGAGCCGCCCCATCATCGGGCCGCCGTCGATCACCGTCAGCCCTGCAAGGGATTTCAGGCCCGAGAGAGAAAGGGCCTCGAACACCGTGATGCCGACCGGCACTTCGACGGTCATCGGGTTGGGAACGGCGCCCGCGAGGCTCAGGATCTTCGTCGTGACCGGCCTGTTGCGGCCGAGGTTCAGCAGCGTCTCGACGTTGCTGACGACGCAGCCGACGTGCAGCGGAATGCCGCCGAACGGGATCAGTCGTCCGCTTGCTTCATATACCAGCTCATATTCATCGCCCGACGGATAGAAGTCGCCGAGGGGGAGCATCGAGATTCGCTTGTCGGGAATCGCCTTCTCGAGAGCTTCGAGCAGGTCGGCATACTTTCGCTTCATCGCGATATGCGCGTGCTTCGCCCCGGTGAGATCGATCGCGCGGATCAGTCCCTTGAAGAACTCGTCCGCCGCGTGTTTGAGGATTTCCTTGTCCTTGTGGAGGAGCGGCTCGCACTCGGCGGCGTTCACGATCAGATGATCGACGTTCTGCGCCGCGAGCTTCACATGCGTCGGAAACCCGGCGCCCCCGCAGCCCACCAACCCCAATTCGGCTATGGCAATTTCACCCATGTGTCGGCAAATCAAACGATTCTGAAGCTGTCGACGATGACGCAGCGGCGCTGGCGGGTGAAGGTGCGGGCGCTGGTCAGACCTTCGCCGGTGGGGGAGGCGATCGTGAAGGTGGTGAAGCCTTCGCCGCCCATTCCCAGGCCGGCGTAGCTCGGGCCGTTCTTCACGAAGATCGAGCAGTTGCACCGCACGGCCATGCGATGAAGGTTGTCGATGTTGCGGCTGTGCATCACGGCGGTATGGTTGTTGCCGTGTTCGACCTTGACGGCCAGGTCGATGGCGGCGTTCACGTCGCGCACGCGCACCAGCGGGATGACCGGCATCAGCAGCTCTTCGACGACGAAGGGGTGATCGGGGCCGGTTTCGCACAGCACCATGCGCACGTCGTCAGGCACGCGAACGCCGATCTGCTCGAGGATATACCCGGCGTTCTTGCCGACGAACTTGCGGTTCGGGCCGCCCGTCTTCGGGTCGAGCACCAGTTTCTCGAGCTGGATGATCTCGCGCGCCGACGCCTCGTAAGCCCCGCTGTTGCGCAGGTGACGCTTCAGTTCCTCGGCGACCGACTCGACGACGATGATCTCCTTCTCGGCGATGCAGAGCACGTTGTTGTCGAGTGTAGCGCCGGATATAATATCACGCGCCGCTTTTTTCAGGTCGGCCGTCTCGTCGACGACGGCGGGCGGGTTGCCCGGGCCGGCGGCGATGTATTTCTTGCCGCACTTGGCGGCGGCGGCGACGACGGCGGGGCCGCCGGTCACGACCAGCAGCCGGATCGACGGGTGGGTCATCAGGATCTGGGCGTTCTCGATGCTCGGCTTCGCGGCCATCGTCATCAGGTTGGCGGGCCCGCCTGCCTCGACGACGGCGTCGTTCAGCAGTTCGACGGTGAACCGGCTGATCTTCGCGGCGCCGGGGTGGGGGCCGAACACGACGGCGTTGCCGGCCGCGATCATGCCGATCGAGTTGCAGATGATCGTTTCGGACGGGTTGGTCGAGGGGGTGATGGCCCCGATGACGCCGTAGGGGGCCTGCTCGACGAGCGTCAGGCCGTCGTCGCCCGAATACGACACGGGCTGGAGATCTTCGAGACCGGGCGTCTTCGTAATGGCGAGGCGGTTCTTCTGGATCTTGTCGTCGACGCGGCCGTAGCCGGTGTCTTCGACGCCGATGCGCGCGAGCTCCTCGAGCTTCGCGAGACAGCGGGCGCGCATGTTGTCGATCATCTTCCTGCGCAACGCCACCGGAAGCTCGACGAGCTTCTTCTGCGCGTCGACGGCTGATTTGATAGCGTCTTCTATATTCTCGAAGATGCCTTTGCCCGAAGGCTCCGCCGACCGCGCGCCGGCGGTGGCGACCGTGCCGGACGCTTTCAGATTCCTGAGGACTTCCTGGACGATGACGCCCAGCTCATCACGAGAAATGGACATTCGTTCCCCCGTGCCGTGAGGCTTCCTGTCTGTCTGACCGACGAACCACACGATCCCCAGCCCCGTCGCGGAAAACGGCGCGAGGGGCCGGGAGATCGATCAAGAGGAGTCCGCCGGGGGGTCAGGTCGTGCGTTCGTGGTCCATCACGACCGAGTCGACGATGGCTGCAACAGCCGCGTCGACCGGGCAGTTCAGGGTGCGTTCGGTCAGGCGCGCCGAGCTGCCGCTGACCAGCAGCACGGTTTCGCCCGCTCCGGCGCTGACCGCGTCCACGGCGATGACGAAGTGGCCCGTCGGCTTGCGCTCGATCGTCAGTTCCTCGACGATCAGAAACTTCATGCCGTTGAGCCGCTCTTCCTTGCGCGTGCAGACAACGGTTCCGCAGACTCGACCGAGATTCATGACTCGACGACTTCCCCGGATTACTTCTTGGAGGTCTGGGTGTTGTCGCGGATCGGCATGACCTCATCGAGGTTGCCGTGCGGCCGCGGGATCACGTGGACGCAGATCAGCTCGCCGATCTTCTTGGCGGCTGCGGCGCCGGCATCGGTGGCGGCCTTGACGGCGGCGACATCACCGCGCACGAAGGCGGTCACATACCCGGAACCGATTTTTTCCCAGCCGACGAGCTTCACGTTGGCGGCTTTGACCATCGCGTCGGTGGCTTCGATAAGAGCGGTCAGACCTTTGGTTTCGATCATACCCAGAGCTTCCTGCATGACGTCCTCCTGAGATTTTGGCTTGTCAGAAATGTGTACTGCGTGTCGAAAACTCTCTGTGGCGGTCGCGATCAGCGAACGATCTCGACCATATCACCCGTTTTGAGGCCGGCGGCATTTCCCTCGTCGTTGTCGACGTGGAAATCGGCGGCGAACTTGTCGCTGACGCGCACCAGAACGTTCTGGAACGCGACGGCGCGCGGGCCCTGCGTTTTGACCGTGACCCGGTCCATGTCCTTCAGGCCCATCTTCTCGGCTTCTTTGGTGTGCAGATGCACGTGGCGATTGGCGACGATGACGCCTTCCTTCAGCACCACGTGGCCCTTCGGCCCGACGACGATGACGCCGGGGGTTCCCTTGGTGTCGCCCGAGTCGCGATACACGATCGGCACGCCGAGCGTGAAGCTGTCGGTGCCGGAAATCTCGATCTGCGTGGCCGGCCGGACCGGCCCGAGGATGCGGCACTTCTCGATGACGCCCTTGCGGCCGACAAGCATGACGCACTCTTCGGCGGCAAACTGGCCCGGCTGGGAGAGCTTTTTCATCTCCTTGAGCTGGTACCCGGCCCCGAACAGAGTCTCGAGGTCGGCCTGGGAAACATGGATGTGACGGCCGCTGACGCCGGCCGGAACGGTTCCGGGGCGGATGCGTTCCTGGAGATCGATGTGCTTGAGCACTTCGGCTACGATGGTCTTGACATTGGCTTCGTCGATCACGGCTAGTTCCTTTCCTGGGCAATCTTCTCGAGTTCGCAGCCCTTCATGACGAGGGCTCCGTCTTTCGGCAGCTCCGGTGCGGGGCGGCCCCGGCCATCCGTGAGCCGGAAGATCCGGTCGCCAATTATAGCACAACAATCCCGGGCGGCAAGGGGGGAGGGCACATAAAGCGAAAACTGCTTTCCGGCCACGGCGGCGCACAGTTGCGCGAACCGTTTCGGCTCGGCATACGCCGGCAGATCCGGGACGATCGCCCCCTCGCAGCCGAGATCGAGCGCCATAGCAAGCGATATTTCACCCGTGAAGGCGCCCTGTTTCTCCCAGTGGATGCTCGGCGCGACGAGCCTGCCGCGCAGCGACGGAAAAAGGTCGTTGAACGCCGGCATGAGGGGCTCGGCAACGACGAACAGCGGCGCGAGCGGGGACGACGCGAAGCCGTGCAAAAGCTCGCCGAAGCTCGCCAGGTGCCTGACGCTCCGGGCTTCGACAGGAATCAGAATGCGGCGGGAAGCGGCCGGCGTGAGCCTGATACCGAGCGCGGCCGCCGTTTCCCTGGCCCAGTCGGTCATCGGGGTGCTCTCGTCGAGCGTTTTGACGCCCTTCAGATGCAAGGCGCGGACGTCGTCGGCGGTCAGCAGGGAGGCGGCGGAAACCATCGGACCGGTGTTCCCCGCGCCGGGATCGGCATGCGTTGTACACAATTCGTGAAGCCGTTGGGGGATGGTCATGCCGATGCCGAGATCGGAAAGCTCCCTGGGTGGGCGCTCGATGCTGGCTGACAGCACGAAAACCGGCACCGATCGGGCCTGCGAGATGAGGGTCCAGAGAGCTTCGGCATCGGGAGAGTCGCGAAGGCCGAGGGACAGCCTGCGAAAGAGATCGGCCGGCGGTTCGTGGACCACGACGGCGGAAAAGCGCGAAAAGCCCAGGACGGCCAGCGATTCGAGCCTGGTCAGCACGAACTCTTCGGGCTGCAGGCCGAAGGGGGGAGCGATGAGGTCCGCGGTTTTGAGCGTTTCCGATGCGATGAGAAGGGGATGCGCCGTCATGATGGGGGTAAATATACCCACGTGCGACTTGGAAGGCAACACCCGGAACGAAAATTCCCTGCATCAAATGCGCAAAACACAAGAAACGCTCATCAGCTTGTCCGCAGATAGCGCAGATGGAGACAGATGTCGGACAGAGCGAAATTGTTGAGAGAGGAAACACGCCCGGGGAACCGCGAAAAAACAAAACCGCCGGGAAACTCCGGCGGCTTCGATGTGGTGCGGGTAGGCCCCCGCCTCTGCCGTGTGAAGGACAATTGAACCCTAACCTTACGGTAAACGGTTGTCTGCTCAGCCTCACAATGAGGTCTTCGTAACAGGAGTGATCCTGTTCGTAAGGGGATCTCAGCGGGGGTTGAAGACAGATTCCCTCTAGATACAGGTGTCGGCTCAATTAAACCTGCATCATCACGGACAGCGCAGGGACATGTTTGTCAAACCAGCCTCTACTAGAAACATACCACATGTCGTATGCCTTGGCAAGCCCCGGAAAAATCGACGCCGAACGGGCAGGGCCGAACCGTCTTGTTGCATCGAGGGAGCCACTCGTGCTTAGATGGGCCCGGAGGAGCGGAATGGAAGACATCGTGCTGACACCAACCCTGCGCCTGGCTACGTCGATGATTTCGGCCGGAATTTCGGGGCTCGTGGCCTGGTTCGTCCTGGCGCGGGCGCGACACCAGCCGGTCAACCGCGTCATCGCAGGCATCGCGACGGCGTCGATGCTGTACAACGTCTTCCAGGTGCTGTTTTTCATCCTGCCGACGATCTGGTTCGTGCGCGTGGGGTGGATCGGTACGATCCTGCTGATCCCCCTGCTGGCCGAGTTCCCGGACGCCGTTCTCGAAGGCAGATACGCGAGAACCAGAACGCGGGGACTTGCGTGGGCGGCGACCGCCGTATTCCTTGCGGCATTGCCGACCGACATGATTTTCCGGTCGGGCCTCGAAATGACGCCAGACGGCCCGCTGGCAATCGGCGGGCCGCTCATGAAGGCGTATGCCATCGTCATGGGCGTGCTGCTGATACGGATCGCATACAGGCTCATCAAGGCCCGCCTGACGCACGAGGACGAGATGATGCGTCGCAGGGTGGAGTTCATCCTGCTCGGCGAGGCGTTTTACTGCCTGTGCGCTCTTCACGACATGCTGCTGCGGCACCAGATCTTCTGGGTGTTCGAGTTCCCGATCGTCGAGTGGGCGACGCTTGCGTTCATGATCATCGTGGTGTACGCCACCATGCGTTTCAAGTTGATCGATATCGACGTGGTCATCGGCACCGGGGTGTATTACATGCTGCTGACCCTGGGAACGGCGGCCCTGTATAAAACCGTCGAGAACATTCTTCAGAACGACCTCCAGAAGTATATCGACGAAACCTCCTGGTGGGCCCAGATTCTGCCCTCGTTTGCGGTCGCTCTTCTGATCGCGCCTGCGAACATGCTGATCCAGCGCCTGACGGAAGGCTGGTTTCTCGAACCGGAGTTTCGCAAAATGGAAATCTTCCGGAATCCGAATTTCCAGTATCTCGTTCTCAACGGACGTGTCGAGGAGCTTCGCAAACTCCGTTCCGAACTCGACCGACTCGTCGATCACGCCTCGAACCCTCGGAAACCGTTGTAGGCTCCGACTGCTGCGCGCGCCTGCGGGCGGATCCGGGAGGCGGGTTGCCAATAGATGAAATGGTGTGTACAATGCATGCATGGGCAAACGAACGATTGCATCGATCATCGGAATCTTCGTCATTGCGCATGCGTTGTCGGTTGGAACGCCCGCCGGGGCGGTGACCCCCGAATTCGCGGCGCTGCATCGAGACCAGTATCAGCTCACGAAAGACGTCATTCTCAAGAAGATGCTGTACACCTGCGGCTCGATCAACTCGACGTATGCCGGTATCAACGATCTCGTGGCCGCGCTCCAGTATGCGAAGAAGAACGGCGATCCCCGCGCCATTTCGGCGCAACTGCTGGCCGTTCGAATGGGCCTCGAGGAAAAGCCGGCGCTGATTCGTCATATAGCTGCTGAAATAGAATTCTGCGAGAAGCATCCGAACTTCCCGAGGGGGTTCGACGATTCGCCCGAAGGACCGGAGCTGATCAGCGCTGAATTTTACAAGATCGCTTCGCACATCGAGAACCTGAAGATCAACCACGCCTCGGCGGATCTCGCCGTGCTTCGCAAGGAAGCCGAACGCGTCGTTTTCGAGCTGTTCTGGACCGACAGCGAGAAGATGCGCTCCCTCTCGATGGACATCCTGAATTTCCTGCGCATCGAGCTGAAGGAAGACATTCCCTTCGACGTTTTCCACAAGCCTCTCAAGCCGGTTCGCTGAACTCGCGACAACACACGGCGGGGCGGGTTTCAAACCCGCCCCGCCGCTCGCTTGAGGGGAGCCCTCAGGCCGGTTTCTGCCGGGAACGGGAGCGCCGGGGGTTGCGCTTCTTGGCCATGCTCCGGTCGCGGCCCGAGCGGAGAGCTTTTCCGAGACCCATGAGAACGTCGGCTTCGAGATGCTCGTCCTGGAGAGCGATGATCTCGTCGCGGATCATCGCGGCGCGCTCGAACTGAAGCTCTCGGGCGGCTTTGTCCATCTCGGCCTGGAGTTCCCTGACCAGTTCGGCAAGACGGTCTTGGTCGATCTTTCCGCCTGATCCCTGCTCGCCGCCTTCCTGGCCGGGAAGGAAGATCTTCGGCAGCTTCTTCACGATCGATGCCGGCTCGATCCCGTTTTCCCTGTTATACCGCTCCTGGATCTCGCGGCGGCGCGCGGTTTCGTCGATACAGGTTTTCATCGAAGGGGTGGTCTTGTCGGCATACATGATGACCTCGCCCCGGACGTTGCGGGCGGCGCGGCCGCAGGTCTGGATCAGCGCCCAGGCCGAGCGCAGGAAGCCCTCCTTGTCGGCGTCGAGAATCGCCACCAGCGAGACTTCGGGCAGGTCGAGGCCTTCGCGGAGCATGTTGATGCCGACGAGCACCGAAAAAACGCCGGCCCGCAAGTCGCGCAGGATCTCGATGCGTTCGAGCGTTTCGATCTCGTCGTGCAGGTAGCGCGCGGGGATTCCCATCTGGGTGAGGTAGCCCGAGAGTTCCTGCGCCATGCGCTTGGTGAGCGTCGTCACGAGCACGCGCTCGCCGTGGTCGAGCCGGTCGCGGATCTTGTCCATCAGGTGGTCGATCTGGCCGTCGGTCGGAACGACGGTTATCTGCGGGTCGAGCAGGCCGGTCGGCCGAATCAGCTGTTCTGCAACGCAGGATTCCGAAACCTCGAGCTCCCATGGGCCCGGAGTGGCGGAGACGAACAGGAGCTGGCGCTTCCTGCCGAGGAACTCGTCGAAGGTGAGCGGCCGGTTGTCGAGCGCGGAGGGGAGGCGGAAGCCGAAGTCGATGAGCGTCTGCTTGCGGCTTCGATCGCCGTGGCACATGCCGCGCAGCTGCGGAACGGTCATGTGGGACTCGTCGAGGATGATCAGGCAGTCCTTGGGAAGGTAGTCGACGAGCGTGTCGGGCGCGCTGCCCGGCTCGCGGCCGGCCAGGTGGCGGGAGTAGTTCTCGATGCCCTTGCAGAAGCCCGTTTCCTTCATCATTTCGAGGTCGTAGCGGGTGCGCTCGTTGATGCGCTGCGCTTCGATTGCCTTGCCGCGGCTCTCGAACAGCTTGACCCGCTCGATCATCTCGGCCTCGATGGCGGCGAACGCGCGCTCCTTCTTCTCGACGGTGGTGACGAAGTGCTGGGCCGGGAAGATTTCGATCGCGGGCGGGCGGGAGATGACCTCGCCGGTCAGGGGGTCGAACCGTTCGATGCGGTCGATCTCGTCGCCGAAGTAGCGGACGCGGATCGCCTCCTCGCTCGATGCCGGGAAAATGTCGATCGTCTCGCCGCGCGCCCGGAACCGGGAACGGTGAAAGTCCATGTCGTTGCGCGAATACTGGATCTCGCTGAGCCGCTTCAACAGCTCCTGGCGAGGCAAAACGTCGCCCTGCCGGAGGGAGAGGCGCAGGCCGAGATAGTCTTCGGGCGAGCCGAGACCGTAGATGCAGCTGACAGACGCGACGACGATGACGTCGCGCCGCATGAAGAGGGAAGCGGTCGCCGAGTGCCGGAACCGGTCGATCTCCTCGTTGATGTCCGAATCCTTCTCGATGTAGCTGTCGGTCGTCGGGATGTAGGCTTCGGGCTGGTAATAGTCGTAATAGCTGACGAAATACTCGACCGCGTTTTCGGGAAAGAACTCCTTGAACTCGCTGTATAGCTGGGCGGCGAGGGTCTTGTTGTGCGTGATGACGAGAATCGGCCGCTGGATGCGCGCCGCGAGGGTCGCCATCGTGAACGTCTTGCCGGAGCCGGTGACGCCGAGCAGCGTAGTGTAGCGACGGCCGCCCTCGATCCAGCCCGCCAGCTGCTCGATGGCTCTCGGCTGGTCGCCGCGCGGCTGGAAAGGGCTTACCAGGGTGAGTCGATTCGGAGCGTTTGGTGTCGTCATGCCGGATATGGTAACATGGCGTGTCAAACCGGTTCCGCCGGTGTACCGGAGGCCGGGCGATACTCGTCGAAGGAGTGACCGTCAGTCGTGAAACTATATATAGCAGCAGACATGGAAGGCATCGCGGGCGTCGTATCCCCAGCGCAGATCGGCGACGGGGACTCGTCCGAGATCGAGCAGGCGCGCCGGCAGTTTACCGATGAAGTGAACGCCGTCTGCACGGGTGCGCTTGAAGCGGGGATCGAGGAAATCTACGTCAACGACTTCCACGGCAACGGCCGGAACCTGCTGATCGAACGGCTTCCGACGAGCGTCACGCTGATCCGGGGCGGATTCCGGCCCACCGCCGGCTTCGACCAGCTCGACCAGACGTTCTGCGGTCTGGTGCTGCTCGGGGCGCACGCCCGGTCGGGGTCGCGCGACGGGATCATCCCGCACACCTACTCCGACCGCCTCCGGTTCGAGTTATTCGGCTCACCGATCGGGGAGTTCGACGTTCTTTCGCTCGTGGCTGGCGAGCGCAAGGTGCCGACGATCCTCATTTCCGGCGATTCGAAGACGATCGAGCAGGTGAACACCAACATGCCCGCCGCGCCGACCGTCATCACCAAGTATCCCATCGGCGTCCGTTCGGCCGCGTGCATCCATCCCAAACGGGTGTGCGACGCCCTCCGGGAGGAGATCAAACGCGCGATCAAGGGCGCTTCGGCCATGGAACCGCCGCTGATCGCGCCGCCGCTTCAGCTCGGCGTCAGGGTCACCGACATGAACCTCGTCGATCGGATTTCCTGGATACCGAACATGAAGAGAAGCGGTGACGACTCCTTCGAATTCGTTGCCGAAAGTGCGGTCCAGATGGCGGAAGTGATCTATGGCATCACCCTCCTCACCACTTCCGGAAACTGATATATCTAATAGAATAAATAACGCCGCTCTTCGTTCTGTCCCGTCGCCTGCCCTGTTTTTCGGCTTCCACTGCCTGACCGCCGTTCTGTTGGTTGCCGAACTGGTCAGGCTGACGGCGCCCGGCGAATTTCTCTGGATCTACGACTCTCCGTTCTGGACGGACGGCGGTTCGCTGACTGCGATGATCTTCGCCGGCCTGTCGGTTCTCCTCGTCGCGGCCCCGCGGCCGACGGAGCTTCTTTTCCGGTCGGCGCCGCCCCTCGTGCTCACCGCGGCCTCGGCTTTCAACCTCGCCGGCCCGCACAGTCTGTCCTGGTGGGTGATCATCACGGCAGGCCTTGCGGGGTGGGGGATATGGCTGGCGCAGACGTGGGCTGCGGCGAGATGGCGTCTCGCGCTCGTTCCCCTGGCGGCTCTGAATTACGGCGTCCTTCTGTTCCTGTATCTGGACGCGAAGTTCTTCGCGATCACGAATAACCATCTCGGCCTCGTCCATTTCTGGTTTCTGCAGTTCAAGGGCATTTTCGCCGCCGCCGGGATTTCTCCGGAAACACAACGGGCCCTGCTGCTCACGGGAGCAGGCTACGTCGTGGTGACGACGGTCCTGGGCTTTCTGCTCCGCGACCGGCTCCGCCCGCCCGGCTGGCTGCCCGGACGGCTTGTCCTGGCGGCCGGCCTCTGCATCATCCAATTCCTGCAGTTCGAGGCGCTGGCGAATATCGTTCCCCTCCAGGAATACCTGAACTTCAGATTCGCGTTCGGCACCCGGCTGGTGCCCCAGGCCGCGAAGTTCAGAACGGCGGAGTTCTCCGCCATTCATTCTATATTGCCAACAATAGATGAAGCCGCCTGCTACGCCCCGGGGCGCTTCCGTTGGCGGGGAAGCGGCCGGCCGAATCTGGTCATCCTGCTCGTCGAGAGCTGGCGAGCCGACCTCATGCCCGAAAGCATGCCCGCCCTTGCCTGCCGCGCTGCGAACGGACTCTGGATGCGCAGCCATTTCTCACAAGCAAACTCCTCTCCACCAACGATCGGTGCGCTTTTTCACGGATGGTATCCGTTCAACTACATGTTTCATGCCGATGCGGTGGGGGAACCGGCGTTCTTCCGTTTCCTGAGAGATGCGGGTTACACCTGCAGCCTCGTGCATGGCAGCCCGCCGGACGGCCTGCAGGATTTCGGCGCGTTCCTGACGGGCTTTCGCCGGCTTCCTCCGCCGGTCAGGCCGGAAGACTGGCCGGGAACGGTCGACGAGGCGCTCGAAGCCATCCCGGCGCTTCTGGCGTCCCCCGGGCCGCAGCTCGTTTTCAGCTATCTCTACAACACCCATTTCGATTACCGGTATCCCCCCGCATACGAGCGGTTCAAGCCGGTGCTGCCGGAAGGAACGGACATGCTCTCCCTGATCCCGACTCCCGAGTCGGTCGAAGGAATGCGCAACCGGTACCGAAATGCCCTGGGGTTTCTCGACGACCGCCTCGACCGGTTTTTCCGCCGTCTTGACGAATCGGGAGCGGCCCACAACACCTGGGTCCTGCTCGTGGGCGATCACGGGGAATCGCTGGGCGATGCCGGTTTCTTCGCGCACGCAACCGGGCCGCACGTCAGCCAGTATCACGTTCCCTGCCTCATTTTCGGGCCGAACTGTCCCCCTGCCCGAATCGACGAGCCCACGCAGCATGTCGATATCCTGCCCACGCTCGGCGGCCTCATGGGGTTCGACGTGGACGGATTGCCCGGTCGCGATGCCCGAACGGCTTCTAGGCCGGCCGCCCTGTCGTTCGACTACTCGGCGGAGCGGCGGGTCATCGTCCGCACGCCGGCGCGCATGTCGATGTTCGATTACGACAGCGCCGGACGGTTCACGTGGGTCCTGACCATGCGGAACGACTTCGCCATCGATGCGCCGCTGTTCGACGCCTATTCGGCTACGGACTCGAGCCGGCTGGCCGGCCTGGTGCGGCAGGACGCCGAACTGCTGAGGCTGTTGCTGTCGCAGAAATAGCGCGTGACCGAGCGCGCAGACGCCGCAGGACGTGCGTTGGTTCGTATTGCTATGCGTCTCATATGCTGGGCGAATAGTATCACGTATAATATATATTATATCCGCATCGACACGATACCCCCGCTTGCCCTGAGCCTGTCGAAGGGCGAGAGCACTCGTGCTTCGACAGGCTCAGCACGAACGGTATCGAGCATGCAAGAGATTGTCGTGTTGCTTGTGAGCAACCGTGATTCTTGTCAAGGATTTTCGGCAACCAACATGTCATTCC
>DAOSOK010000011.1 GCA_035373905.1 Candidatus Ozemobacteraceae bacterium
GGGCCGACGAGAGCGATGAACTCGCCGACGTCGGGCAGATCCTCGATCTCGAAGTCGATGTCCTCGATGGCCTTGTATTCCTGCGGCGTTCCCTGATTGAAAATCTTCGTCACGTGACGGAAGGTGACGACAGGCGGCTTCACACCCGGCCCCGCTGATGGTCCGGCTTCTCCGGGTTTCGTCGCCCCGGTGTTGGGGGACGTGAGGACAGGAGGTCGCTCGGCAGGCGAGGCGGGGGCGTCCGGCAGGTTGATGAACGGGGATAGAAGATTTTTCCAGAACGACCGTTGCCGAGGAGCCGGGGCTTTCTGAACCGGTTGATGGTGCAGGGCTCCGGCCTGAGCGGACGGGCGCTGCGGCACCGGCGCCAGCGGAATCTCTCTGGCGGAAGGCTCCGGAGCCTGCGCCGGTTTTGACTGAGCGCTTTCCGGTGCCTGCGGGTGCGGTGCGACGACGGCCGTTGTCGATTCGGGAGGATTCGTCGGCGGGGCATCCGGGGTGGCGGAAGGTGCGGATGCACCTGGCGATGTCGCCTGCCGTGTCGCCGACGGTTCGACGGGCTTTTCCGGAGCAAGAGAGGGGGAAGGCTGCATTCCTTCGGAGGATGCCGCGGGAGGTGCGACGATTCCATCCAGATCGGGACCGTCAGAGCTGCGCCAGCCCGGTGCCGTCGGCGCCTCATCGGTGCCGATGGGGCGAGCCGGTGTTTCGGGAAGCGGGGTTCCGGTTTTTTCGTTTTCGCTCATCGCTTGAGCCTCCGATAGGGGAACAGCCGGTCACCGCAGTATTCCCACAGCTTGTCGGTGATGAACGCCATCGTCACGATCACGAGGAGAACGAGATAGATGTGCTCCTTCGGCCCGATGCGCTGGCTGCCCAGAATGAGGGCGCCGAGGCCGCCGCTGCCCATGTCGACCATTTCGGCCAATATAATATAGCCCCATCCGACACCGAAACCCATCCGCATCGCGTCGTACAGATTCGGAAGAGAGATGGCGAGCAAAACGTGTCTGACGGTTTGCCACTTGTTCGCCCCGAGGGTGTAGGCCGTGAGCAGATAGACGTTGTCGACCTCCTCGATGGCCCGCACGAAGAGCGGAAGGAGATAGATTCCGAACGCGAAGGCGAGGAACATCACCTTCTGAAGCTCGGTCGTGCCGAAGAGGCTCATGAACAGCGGGACGAGCGCCGGGATCGGCAGGTAGCCGCCGAACACCACCAGCGGGGCGAACATCGCCTTGATGCGCGAGAAACTGCCCATGGCGAGGCCGAGGGGGAAGCCCAGAAGCAGGGCGACGAAAAAGCCCTCGGCGACGCGGATGAAACTCGAAACGACGTTGCTGAACAGCTTACGCTCGCTCCAGAGCGATTTCAGGGAGCGCAATACTTCCATCGGACTCGGAAGGATGGCCTGTGTCAGCAGGCGCGTCTCGATATCTTCGTAGGTATATTCCAAAACGTATGTTTGTTTGCCCGCCGCTTGCGGAACCGGGGTCCCTCCGCGACCGATGGGGGGCGATTTCTCGTTTCCGGCCGCCTCGGCCGGCGCCGGTACCGCGGTCCGCCCTGTAATGCGGCCCCGCTTCAGCTTGATCTTGAAGCTGTCGCCGTATTTGCGGACGTAGAGATTGTGCAGGGGAAACCGTGCCGTGCCATTGACGAGAAACGTATCGGTGGCGCTCTGCTCGAGCTTCCAGCCGACGATGGCCAGGCCCATGCCGTCGGTGATGACGCGGCCGATTTCGGGGACCGGCGTGCCGGTGTCGAGCTCCCCTTCGGGGAGATAGACGATATCCATCCGTCCCCAGGTCGCGATCGTCCAGACGAGCAGGATGAAACAGATCGGAAGCACGCCGAGCATCGCGCTCTGCGTGATCGAAACCGGCTCGCGGATCTTCAGAAACTCCTTCGGCGTGCCGCTCTGCGCCATGTCGTCCCGCTCTGCCGTCATCTCGCTTCCTCCGCCATGTCATGATGCAGACGCGCACTGCCGTGCGCGCCTGCATCATGCGTGATCAATTGCCTTCCGGTGAATACACCGAAACTTCGACGCGCCGGTTGAGCGCGTGGTTCTGCGCATCCGCGGCGTCGGCCGGCTCTTCCCAGCCTTTGCCCTCGACGACGAACTTGTTCGGGTCGAACTTGAACTTGTTCACGAGGGCCTGCTTGACGGCGTTCGCGCGCTCACTGCTGAGCTCCTTCACGATCTCTTCCGGGACCTTGCCCTTCATCGAGCCGTCGGTGTGGCCGACGATCGCGATGACGGCGCGCTCGTAGGCGCCGACGAGGCGGCCGATCTTTTCCATCGTCGTCTCGATGTTGGGATCGTAGAGGGTGTTGGGCAGGGGGCGGCCGATGTCGTCATGCTGAGGCTCATACAGGTTCGAGGAGTTGGGGTAGAAGCTGATGCGCACCGTCTGGGTGACGATCGGGGCTTCCGCCGACACCTTCTTGTAGCTGGTGGGGACGAAGCTGCTGACGTACTCGTCTTTGTGATGCTTGAACGTGCCTTCCTTCTGAAGCGCCTGGATGATCGAGAAATCCATGAGCTGATCGAAGGTGACCGGGCTTTCGACCCTGCCGGCGAGCTGGTAGACCGAGTTGATGTTCTTCCAGGTGCGTTCGAAGCTGGTCGGGTTGTTGGCGTTGAGGAAGAACTCGACGTTCTCGGCGAAGTTCGTCGAGTGGGCGTCGTTCTGCATCCCCTTCACGTCATCGACCTTCATGCCGTAGCCGTCGGCCATCCATTGGAAGGCCTGGGCCTTGAAGGTGGGGTTCTTCAGCAGGTCCATGCCCTCGAAGATGCCTGCCACGAGACCCTTCACGACTTCGGGCTTGTCGCGGGCGAAGTCGGCGCGCACGGCCCACACGTCGGCGATCAGCTTGTTGGCCTCGCTGGTGGTGGTCAGGATGCGGGTTCCGGCGACCTTCTCGGGAATATTGTAGATGTCGGGTGCCCAGCTGACGCAAGCATCGATGCTCTTGTCGGAGACGAACGCCGCGGCCGCCTCGAACGCGGTGGCGGTGTATTTCGGGGTGATGTCGCTCAGCTGGAGGCCGCCGTTGATCAGCAGGTTGCTGATGAAATACTGGGAGGGGCTGTTCTGGGCGAAGACGACCGTTTTGCCCTTCAGGTCGGCGACGCTGCGGATGCCGGAGCGGACGACGATGCCGTCGCCGCCGTTCGACCAGTCGACCTGCTGGAAGATGCGGGGCGCGGTTCGGCTGTCCTTCATCAGCTCGGGGGCGAACAGAGCGATCATGTCGAGCGTGCCCCACAGCACATGGCTGGTGCCGGCGGCATACGCGTCGCGGGCCGCGACCGGGTCGTCGATCAGCTTCAGATCGACCTTGAACCCGTATTTCTTGAAGAATACGCTCTCTTCACTGGGTTTGAAGCCGTTGTTGGCGGCCACGATGGGAAGCCAGCCGATCCAGACGTTGATCGGGAATACGACAGTCTTTTCCTTTTCGTCCCATTTGTAGGCGGATGTGCCCTTGACGGGGGGAAGCTTCTCCTGTGGAACGTATTTGTACTCCTGGACCGTCGTGACACCCTGCGTATCCGGAGCTTCGACCGCCGGCTTGGCGGGGGCGGCGCCGGCCGGTGCCGGGGCTTCCTGCGCGAATGCGGCGCCGAGTTGCAGCGTAAAACCGATCATCGCAGCGGCTGCGAATCGAAACAGTTTCATGAAAATCCTCCAGTATATATGAGCTAATATATTATGTCGGCGCGACCGGCCGGTCACGCCCACGAGGCGATGCCGGAGATCAGACGCGGGGTCCCAGTTCCTTCTCGGGGGCCGGCGGCGGAGCCTCGGTGACGGGAGCGGCTTCTCCAGACGCCGAATCGATGCCGTAGACCGAGGCAAACTCGGCCAGTGCCTGCTCGCCGAGGGCGGCCTGCTCGTTCTCCTTCAGCTGAACACCCGACGTGTCGATCTGGCCCGACGAGACACGCGCGCGACCCGCGGCCTTGTCGCGGCGCTCCTGCACGAGTTCGGAAACGCGGGCGATCGTGTCGCCGGTTCCGCCGATGCTGTTGATCATGCCCTTGGCCATCTCGGAGAGCTCTGCCTGGGCTTCGAGCATCTCGGTTTCGGAGACCATTGCCTGGAGCTTCTCGATTTTCTGCTGAGCTTCGCGGACGGAAACGTCGCGGGCGCGCTCGAGATCCTTGAAGGCCTTTTCCTGAAGCTGGAGCTGCTGTTGGTTCTCGTCGAGCTGCTGCTTGACGGTCTGGAGCTGGAGGGCGAGCTGACCGGCGACGGCGCGGTTTCCCGCCTTGAGGTTCGCGGTGATCTTCGCGGTGAGTTCCTTTTCTTTCTGGGTCAGGTTCTTGACCTGCCTGATCAGTCGTTCGAGGAAGGCGGCCTGGTTGGCCAGCTGCTCGTTGAAGCGGGAGATCTGCTTGCGCAGATTCTCTTTTTCGACCTCGATCAGGGCGTGCGGGTTCTGGGCCTCGAGTCCCGAGATGAACAGACCGAAAAAGCCTCGAATGAGATTCATCAACCTGGTGAACATACTATGACCTCTCCTTTCGGATTTTGCTTACTGCTCGGGGGTGAAGACCTGGACCTCGACTCGGCGGTTGAGAGCGTGGTTCATCAAGTCGTTCTCGTCGGCCGGAACTTCCCAGCCCTTGCCGGCCACGACGAACTTGTTGAGCGGGAATCTGTATTTACGGATCAGCGCGTCACGGACCGACTTCGAGCGGTCTTCCGAAAGTTCCTTCACGGCTTTTTCGGGGACCTTGCCCTTCATCGAGGCGTCCGTGTGCCCGACGATCGCAACGGTCGCGCGCTCATACTGGCCGACCATGCGAGCGATCTTCTCGAGGGTCGCGTCGACGGACGGGTCGTAGAGCGTGTTTGCGACCGGCTGGCCGAACTCGTCGTGTTCCGGCTCATACACGTTCGCGGAGTTGGGGTAGAAGTTGATGCGCACCGTCTGGGTGAGCACCGGCGCCTCGGCCGAGACCTTTTTGTAGGAGGTCGGCACGAAGCGGGACACCGGCACATCCTGCTGGTCCTTGAAGGCGCCTTCCTTTTCGAGGTCCTGCAGGACCGAAAAGTCCATCACCTCGTCGAACCGCACGGGGGTGGCGAGAACGCCGAGTTCGCGGTAGACGAGCGTGATGTTGCTCCAGGTGCGCTCGAAGTTGGTCGGGTTGTTGCGGTTGGTGAAGAACTCCTTGTTCATGCCGAAATTCGTGATGAACGCGTCGTTCTCCATCGTCTTGACGTCGTCGACCTTCATGCCGTAGCCGTCGGCCATCCACTGGAACGCCTGGGCTTTCTGGGTCTGGTTCCTGACCATCGCCATGCCTTCGAAAATGCCGGCCACGAGGCCCTTCACGATCTCCGGGTGGTCCTTGGCGAAGTCGGCGCGGACGGCCCATACGTCGGTGATGAGCCGGTTCGCTTCGGCCGTGGTGGTGAGAATGCGCGTGCCCGTCACCTTTTCCGGGATGGTGTAGATGTCCGGGGCCCAGCTGACGCAGGCGTCGATCGTTTTGTCCGAGACGAAGGCCGCCGCGGCTTCGAACGCCGTCGAGGTGTAGCGGGTCTTGATGCGCTGGGGGCTCAGCCCGGCGTTGATGAGCAGGTTATGAATCAGATACTGGGAGGGGCTGTTCTGCGCGAAAACGACGGTTTTGCCGTTGAGATCCTTGACGGAACGGATGTTGCCGCGCACGACGATGCCGTCGCCGCCGTTCGACCAGTCGATCTGCTGGTAAATACGGGGCGCGGTGCGGCTGTCCTTCATCAGTTCGCCCGCGAATAGGCACATCATATCGAGGGTGCCCCACAGGACGTGGCTTTTGCCGGCCGCATAGGCGTCGCGCGCCACGACCGGGTCATCGATCAGCTTGAGGTTGACCTTGAAGCCGTATTTCTTGAAGAATATGCTCTCTTCGCTCGGGGCGAACCCGTGGTTGGCGGCGACGATCGGGAGCCAGCCGATCCAGACGTTGATCGGGAACTCGACGATCTTCTTCTGCTCATCCCATTCGTAGCTGGAGACTCCCTTGACCGGCGGGAGCTTTTCCTGCGGAATGTATTTGTACTCCTGGACCGTCGTGATGCCCTTCGCATCGGGAGCTTCGATCACCTGGCCCGACGGGGCCGCCGCACTTTGGCCGGACGGCGTGCCGGCGGCGTCAGGAGCGCCCTGCGCCTGTCCGCTTCCGTGGCCGGTCGGAGTGGTCGTCGACGCGGGAAAGATCATCTGCTTGAGCGACGGCGAGAAGGAAACGGCTGCAGCAAAAATACAGCCGAGTATAAAAACGAACATCACGAACTTCCCCAGCGGGGTCGGGCCGAGTTCCTCGTTCACGGGTTTCCTCCTGTGGTCAGGTCTGTGAGCCGACACGGCCGTCACGTCCATCGCGTGGGCGGCCGGTTCCGACTCCCTGTTCCCCGACATGATAGCCGTAACCCGCGCACAAGGCAACGACGAGTTCCGGTGACCCCGTGAATTGTAATTTTCCGGGGAGTGTTGTAACCTCACATGTAGAGCGGATACTGTCGCCCGCTTTCAGCATACGAGGCAGTATCCGGAAAACCAGAAATGAATGTCGGTATTATGATGCAATCTGACGGGGCCAGGACCATAGGGGATATTTTCGACCTCGCCATCGAGATCGAGATGAAAGCGGGGAGGCTGTACGAGGCGCTGGCCGGCATGTTCGCTCACGAGCCCGCCGTCGCCGCCTTCTGGAACGCGATGAAAGATGACGAGGTCGGCCACGCAGAAATTCTGCGAAAGGCCCTTGCCGAGCTTCCTTCCGGCAGGATCTCATCCGCCGCCGACCGGGGAATGTGGGTGAAGCTCATCGACGTGAAATACCGGATCGATCGCTGCTCGCCGGACGATTTCAAAACGCTCGAAGACGCCTATGAAATCGCTCACGAACTCGAATATTCAGAGGTGAACGGGATTTTTAATCTGCTCGCTTCCGGTCTCACCTCTCCCGATGTGAAAGTGGAGCTGATCGATTCGAATATCGCCCGGCATCAGAACAAGCTGCTCGAGTTCTCCCACACCTTCGGCGGAAGGGCCTGGCGGCAGACCGTCCTCTCGAAACCTCGCTGACCGCCCCCGCGCCCATCGCTGCGCCTGGTCTTGCGGTGAAGCGATTAAAACCGGCCGAGAAGCAGGTCTGTCTGGACGAAGAGGCCTTCGAGCCTGACGCCTTCGACGCCGCAAAACGTGTACCCGGCGCCGATCTCGAGCACGATATGACGCGTCATCGGAATCACGCCGACGAGCATCGGCTCGGCGAAGGCGAAACTGCCCTCGTTGACGACGCGCGAGCTGATCCGGGATTTCAGTTCGAAGGTGCCGCCACCGAGGCCCACCCGCCATTTCAGCCGGGTATCCTTCATGAAATGGTCTTCGACCGTGAAGCCGCCCATGCGCAGGTTGAGGGTGAGACCGGTTCCGGTCAGCGTGCCTGCCTGGGCCATGAGACCCAGTTTCGGATCGTCAAGCCGGCCGCCGAACCCGCGGGCGCCCCACACCACCATCTCGCCTCCGAAGCCTTCGGGACCGGACGTTCGCTTGAACTTGAACGTCGGGCCGAAGGCGCCGACCGGCATCGTATTTCCGGGCTGGTCGACGAGCAGGATCGGATCTCTCGCCGCCTGTGCCCGGGCGGCTCCGAGGCACAGCAGGAGCAGGACGAGACATGTCAGCCGCCGGAACTGCGTTTTCGGGATCATCGTTTTCCTTATCGGCAGGAGGGGCTACATCAACAAGGATCCGATGTCCTTTATCGTGATCAGCAGGAACAGCAGGGCCAGCCCGATGGTCCCCCACTGGTACACCGGCATCAGGACCTGCTCCCGGAGGGGGCGGCCGACGGCGGCGTGCCAGGCCGCGAGAAGCAGTTTCAGACCGTCGAGAGGGGGGAGCGGCAACAGGTTGAACACCGCCAGGTTGACGCTGAGAATCGCGAGAAGGGTCAGGAAGCCGAACCAGCCGTTCTGTGCCGCCTGGGAAACCTGGTCGAGGATCGCGACCGGGCCGCTGACCTGGCCGGCGCTCCGCATCGACAGGAGGCGGGAAAAGGCGATTCCGACGCCGACCGTCTCCTGGACGGTGCGTGCGATGCCTGACGCGAAGGCGGCGCCGAGACTTCTTGGTCTCTCGGCAGCGAACCTGGGCCTGACGCCGATCACGAATCGTTCCCCCTCGCGGCGGGGGGCGCATTGCAGCAGAACCGTTTCCCCACCGCGCCTGACCGCGAACGGCATCGGCTTGTCGCCGTTCTCCTGAATGATCGACAGGAGTCCCTGCCAGTCGGACACGGGGCGTCCGGCGGCGCTGACGATGGAATCCCCGTTGCGCAGTCCCGCGGCCGCGCCGGCGCTTCCCTTGACGACGGAGTCGACGACGGGAACCGGGACGGGATCGCCCCAGAGATGGAAGACGATCGCGAACAAAAGGACGGCAAGCGCCAGATTCGCAGCCGGACCCGCGGAGGCGACGAACGCCTGCACGCGCGGAGGGTCATCGGGCAGAAGGGGTTCGCCCGCGGCTTCCCGGCGGTCCAGATCGGCGGGATCGACAGGCAAAACATAGCCGCCGAGCGGAATCCAGCCGAGCCTGTATTCCGTTGCACCGCGCTTCCACCGGGCGAGGGGAGCCCCGAACCCGACGGAAAAGGCGAAGACCGGCCTGCCGCACCGGCGAAGGGCAAGAAAGTGCCCCCATTCGTGCAGAAGCACGAGAACGCCGAATCCGAAAATCGCGCCGGCCCACGCCGACAACGTGCTCATCAGGCTTGTCATAGATCGTTCCTTGCTCTGGCTTGAACTGCGACAATGTCTCTTGTCGGCTGAAACATCGGTTCCCGTAACGGGTCATTTGCCTTTCTTGAGCGTGGCATACAACTTGTCGGACCTGTCGAACGTGTCGCGGAAATTGATGTCGACATTGCATATCATATCGTATATCAGAAGCGCGCCGTCGGTGTCTCCCGCGCTTTCGAGGGCGACGCCGATCTTGTACAGCTGCTCCTTGAGGGGATCGGACATCATCTCCCGGTCGAGTTCGAGGGTTTCGATGATCTCGCGGGCGAGAGAGGTCTTTTTGAGGTGAACGTAGGCGTCGGCGAGCAGCAGGCCGATGTCCTGCGACCGCCGGGATGCGAAGGCGGGGGCGAGAATCGTGACGACGTCCTCCCACTTCTTCTGGGAGGCTTTCTGACGCGCTTCATCCAGCTCCTTCACGAAGCCGTCGCCGGCCGCCTGCTTCGGAACGGGTGTGGGGGACGGCGTCAGGGTTTCGGGGGGGGCCATGCCGAGATCGTCCTGGAGGTCGGCGCCGTCGAGGCCCTGGGCGGCAAACGGATCGAGCGTCGGCATCGACAGGATGTCGTCGACGGACTTCATGCCTGGCTCCGGTTCCTTCGGTATCTGTATCTCACCGATGAAATCCGCGATGGATGGTATTTCAACGGGGGAAGCGACCTGCGGTGATGCGTTCTCAGGAGTTCCGGGCGAGAACTGCGGCTCGACATCCGCCGGGCGGATATCGGAAGCCTGGCCCGCGCCGCCCAGTTTCAGGAAATCCGGAAGCGGCGTCGATGCGTCGGATGCGTTGAATCCTTCGGGAGGCGGTTCGACGAAGTTCCGGATATCCGTTTCGGACGGAATCGCCGGAAGAACCGGCTCGGCCGGCAAAGACGGGAACTCGGGGGCGATCATCTCGTCGCTGAAGGGGGACAGTTCGTCGACCCCGCTCAGGGTGTCCGGGGACCTCGTCGCCTGTTCGAGCTCCTTGCGAAGGCCCGTGACGATTTCGGTCAACTGGGGATTTCCGGGATGCCGTCGCAAAAATTCCTCATACTGCAGGACAGCCTCGTCCAGCATGTTCATTTTCTTCATGCAGGTCGTGTAGACGACATGGATGCCCATGTTGTTGATGTTTTTCGAGAGGACCTGCAGGCACTCCCGGGCGGCTTCCGCATACATGGCCTTTTTCGAGAAGTTGCGGGCCAGGAGTTCCCGATACCCGTCGTTGTCCGGGCAGATCTTCACGGCTTCCTGGAGGATCGTGACGACCTCGTCCCCCATTCGCTTGTTCTGAACGTATGCCTCGGCGAGCGCCTTCACGTTGTCGCGGTTGGTGGGCTGAACCTGGTAGAACGCATACATGATCTCCATCGCGTCGGCCGTATACTGCTTCTGTGAGGCGTAATACTTGCACAGGATCGGCAGGAACTCGGTCCGGCCCGGATCGTTTTTATACTGGGTTTCATACAACGTGATCGCCTCGTCGGAAGACGAGTTCGTTTCGAGGTAGGATTTTGCGAGATATTTCCAGCCGATGGGATTATCGGCGAACTCCTGGAGAAGATGCCTCGCGTTTTCCTGGCATTTGAAATAATTTTTGAGCGTATAATGTCCCTGGACGCTGATTTCCAGCAGAAGTCGCAGCGTCTGGATGGGGATGTTGCGTTGCCTGAGAGCGTCGTCGGCGATGCGCACGGCCTTCTCGGTTTGGCCCGCATCGAGAGCCGTCTTTGCCTTTTTCACGGGGTCGAAGATAAAGAGGTTGAGGGCCGGGGCGATCATGAGGATGAAGACGATGATGAAGGCTGCCGCGAAGATGCCGAGACCCGCCCAGATTTCAGTCGTGTGGTTCTGATAGAAGAGCGTCCACCGGAGCTTCGTATATGTGCTCTGATTCTCGGCATACTCCCGTTCGCGCTCGACGAACTCGTTGAATCGTCGGTAGGCTTCCTCATACTGTTGGTCGTCTGTCAGGATGCCGATCATGACCCAGTCGACGTCCCGACTGAGCTCCGGGGCGCAGTTTGGGAGGCTCTGGAACTTCTCGAAATACTCCCGGGCCTTGCGGAGGTTCCGATTCGAGCCGAGAACGTAGATCTTGCCGAGGTAGAACACGGCTTCGGCATACTTCAACGGGTCTTCTTCATAGGCTTTGAGAATGTCCGGCAGGGCGATATCGTATTTCTCGCTCTGATACAGGCCGACGGCCGCCTTGTAGCGCTTGTCGAGCTCTTTCTTCGCGTCGATCTTCGCCTGAAGCTCCTCGCGTCCGGGCAGGCCCGGAAAAATGCCCACGGCTTTCCTGAGCGTGGTTTCCGCCTCTTCGTATTTCCCGTCGGAGAACTTCCGCTTCGCCTGGTCGAACCAGTAGTCTGCGTCCTTCATCTTCTTGCGCTCCGGGTCTTCGCTTGCGACTTCCGGCGCCGTGGCGATTGTAATCGCGGGCGGAGGCTCGGCGGGAAGCTGCGTTTCGGAGCTTGCGGGGAAATCCGTTTCGTCGGGCGCCGGAAAATCCGTTTCGTCGGGAGCGGGAGGCGTCACCGGCCTGCCGGGCGGCGTCGGGACACCCGCCGTCTGGAGCAGGTCGGGCTCCGGCTGCGGCTCCGGCGGCAGGGGAACGTCCGGCGGTGCGGTGGGATCGTTTTCGAAGGGGTTGTCCGGAAGGGCTGGGACGGCGCTCTCGGCCGCGACCGGCGTCGCACGCCGTGGAAACCCCGCTTTTCCGGTCAGGCGCTTCGCCGAAGCCAATCCGTAATTCTTCGCATTATACAAAAACTGGAAATCGTCGAAGAGGACTTCGGACGACGGATCGATCTGGAGCGCTTTTTCCAGCTGATCGAAACTCTGCGTCATCCTCCCTTTCGCGAAGAAAATTTTGGCGAGGGTGTAGTGGCCGAGCGCCCCGGGGTTCCTCGTGAGCGCCTGGGTAAGGTGCTGAACGGCGGCGTCGTAGTGCCCCTGGTGAAATTCTATATCTCCAAGAATAATTCTGACCTTCGGGTCGTCGGGGGTGATCCTCGCCCGCTTGACGGCTTCGTCTCGCACGGGCTTCAGGAGATCCTTCCGGAGTTTCGTGAGTTTGGGATCCTCGTCCTTGTTCTGCAGTTCACACCGCATCAGTTCGTAATACGCCTCGGAAAACATCCGTGCGGATATATATTTTTTGAGGGTCGTGTAATCGGCTGTCGCCGCGCCGAACGCCGTCGCCGCAACCAGGAAGGTTGCGAGGACGACGAGGGCGCGCAAGGGGAGGAAGGGTCGGTCGTTCATCCGCCGGTCAGACGATGCTCTTGCCGCACTGCTGGCAATAGTAGTCCGCTTTGCTGTTCGCGGCTCCGCAGTGCGGGCAGACAATGCCGTCCGCCGGAGCAGCGGCGGTCTGGGCCGCCGACGAACCGGCCTGCGAAACGGCATCCGGGGGGACCGCCACCGCGGGGGCCGGGCCGATCTTGACGCCGGTGCGCTGGGCGAGGTTCATCGCCTCGGTGAGGCCCTTCTGGAAGGCGACGTTGTAGGGATTTTCCGAGAGATAAGCGCGGTAGATCTCGAGAAGTTCGTTGAGCTTTTCCATTTTTGCATAACAGTCGCGCAGGACTCCATGCACCATTTCGTTGTTTACATCCATCCGGATGACCTGCTCGCAGAGGCGGAGACTCTCCTCATACTGCTTCTGCCGGAGGTGCAGCTTGGCCACGCCGAGCAGAAACTCCGGTTCCGGCTTCGTGAACTCCATCATGCGCTGGAAAACGAGCATGGACTTGTCGTCCGCCCGCCCCTTCTGGAGGTAGTATCTGCCGAGAGGCTTGAGGACCTCGGGATTCGTCGGTTCGAGCTCGAGCCACTTCTCGAGGATCTCGATGCCGTCGGCGCTGATGGTTTTCTGGGCCGTGTAATGCTGGCCGAGAAGGGAAATCAGGGCGATGTTCCGCTGCTCGGTCTTGTACAGGTTCAGGAGTTCGGGAAGACTCTCCGGCGTCAGCATCCTGCGGCCGAGATAGGCGAAGCCGAGCCATTGGTGGGCTTCCGCATCCTGGGTGTTGATCGAGATCAGGTGCTTGCACTCGCCGATTGCACGGTCGTAGGCGCCGGTCTTGAGATACGCCTGCGCGGCGATCCGGGAAATGACCATGCCGTCGTAGGCGTCGAGGTTCGGCAGGCGGCGGACACCGGTCAGCTCGTCCAGACACTCCTTATACAGGCCCTTGTTCAGATGGGCGCGCGCGCGCTTGATCGCCGCGTTTTTATTGTGTTCGGGCATGTTGTGGAAAATGATCCAGCCGATCCAGCAGAGGATCACGATGGCCACCGCCGGCAGAACGAGGACCCCCCACTTGAACGCGCCGGCCTTGTAAAATACGTCATCGATGCCGGGATACTCGGGATCCGAATCCTTTACTTCCTTGAGGATCTTGTACGCGGCGGCGTTGTCCCCCGCTGCGATGAAAAGATTGCCAAGGACGAACTTGGCGCGGTTGTTGTCGGGCTGCTTGACCAGTTGCAGACTGGCGAATTTCTTGGCCTTCTCGGTGTCCCCGGTTTTCCAGTAGCAGTAGGCGAGAAAACTGGGAAGATCGACCTCGTAATCGGCCGGAAGCGATTCCAGGCATGTGATGCATTCTTCGTACTCGCCGCTCTTGTAATGCTCTTTCGCTTTCTCCCAGGTTTGCGACCGCGTGTCGATCGTCCCGATCTTCGCCATCCCTGCGTTCACGCTCGGCCGGAACTTTTCGAGCTTGGAGTCGAGGGCGATGATCGCAAGGGCGCGCTCGAACGCCTGTTTCGCATCCTGGTTGTTGCCGGCGTCGAAGAAGCGGGTACCCATCATGATGTAATTTTCGGTCAGCGAGGCCCGTTCCTCGGTGCTGCGCGGCAGCCGGTCGGTCCGGCCGAGTTTCTTCATCAGTTCCGTTTCGAAGGCGGTGGCCTTGGCGAGCAGTTTGCGCGCCTCGGCATGCTTCGGTTGGGCGGCGACAACCCGCTCGAGCAGGTCGCGCGCCTCGAGCCATTTCTCTTGCGAGCTGAGTCTGAGGGCGTCCGCCATCAGGTCTCGCGACTCGGCCCTGGACTTCAGCGACTCGATCTCGCTCTGCGCGGTTTCATTCGTGGCATCGATGGCAAGAGCGTTCTCGAACTCCCCGATGGCCTTCGCGACCTCGCCCTTTTCGGCGTAGGAACGGCCCAGCTTGATGTAGCCCTCGACCGTCTCCTGCTGGTTTTTCTTGATGTCGGCGAGGAGTTCCTTGCCCTGATCGGGGTTGGGAAGCGGATACCGCGTCGACTTCTCGGCGTAGTCGCGGGCTTTCGCCATGTTCCCGGCGGTCCGCTCCATCTTTGCGAGGGCGTAGTACAGGCGGCCGATCCCTTCGGAACGGTATTCGGGAAGCTCCGCCTTGTTGCTTTCGAGCAACCGCAGGGCGAATTGCTTCGCCTTCTCGGCTTGCCCGGCCGCGACCTGCTCGTCGACGATATCGGCGCCGAGGCCGAGTTCCGACGGATCGACGGTGACGATCTCCTCGCGCAGGGCCGCGGCTTTCTCCGTCATGCCCGCAGATTTGGCGGCGCGCATGTCCTCTTTGAGAAACTTTGTATATTCTTCTCTATAAGTCTGGTTGGAGGGCTCGAGGTGGAGGGCCTTCTTCAACAGGGGCTTCATCTCGTCACGCTTGTTGACGGCTTTCTGAAGAAGCGCGGCGTTGTAAAACGGCTCGGCCCACGTCGGATTCAGTTTCGTGGCCTTCAGGAAGTAATCCTTCGCCTCGGCGTAGTTCCCGCTTCGCAAGGCCGTCACGCCAAGCCGATTGAGTTCTTTCGCGTCCTGCGCCGCGAGCGGAAAAGCCGCAAGCACGACGAACGCCGCCAGAAGAGAAACAAGGAAGAGAAACCGATGGCGGTTCATGGAAATCCCTCCGATAGCCGTGTCACCGCCAGATAGTCTAGGCGATTTTCGCTACTTTTGCCAGTGCCTTGAGAGCCCATTTACGCACGTCGGGGTCGGCGTCGTTGCTCAGATCTTGGAGGACGTCCGAAAACTGGAGGGCTCCGATTTCCCCGAGCGCCCACGCGGCGGACGCGCGCATCTGCTTGTGAGAGGATCGCAACATCTGCTTGAGCGTGACGATGGCGCCCATGCCGCCGAGTTTCCAGAGAGAGGCGGCGGCGCTGCTTCTGACGCGGTTATGCGAATCATTCAGCATCGGATACATCAGCTCGATGAGCTCCGGATCGTTCTGTGCGGCGAGGGCTTCGACGGCGTTCGACCGAACGCGGCCGTCCGCGTCCCTCAGGGCCTTGGCGAGAAGGGTGACGGTGCGGGGGTTCTTGATCAGACCGAGAGAGCGGATGAGCGTGGCCCGGTGTCTGGAGTCCTCTTCCTGGGCGTAGCGCTCGGAGAGGCGGGACATCGTGAGTTCAGGGTTGATGGAGAGGCAGGTCGTGATGATCGCATCGCGGATCTTGGACTCCTCTTCCTTGCTCCAGGCGTTCAGCAGATGGCTGATGGCGCGCGTCGAGCCGATCAGGCCGAGACTCAGCACGGCCCGGTTCCGGACGGTGGGCGAGATGTCGCCGAGGAGGCCGATGAGGAGATCGAGCGAGCGCTCGTCCTTGATGACGCCGAGGATATACGCGACGGAAGCGCGCTTCCGGGCGTTGGGCGAGCGGAGTTCCTCGGGAAGCGTGTTGAGGCCGAACTTGATGCCCCGCTCCCAGAGGGCCTGAATCGCGTTGGCCCGCACGCGGTTGTTGCGGTCGGACGAGAGGGCCTTCATGATCTCGACGATCTCGGGATTGTCGATCTGGCCGAGAGATTCGACTGCATTGGCGCGAACGCGCTCGTCCTCATAGGTCAGGAACGCCTTGAGGATAGGCATGTATTCGGCGGAGCGGAACGTGCCGACGATCTTGATCGCCGTGGCGAGCAGGTTCGTGTCATCCTCGCGGCGCAGAAATTCGCACAGGGCGTTGCGGACGGCCGGACTCGACTTCCCTTCGAGCGAGGCCAGGGCCTCTGCCCTGAGCATCGTGTTCGGCGATTCGAGATAGGTCAGTGCCATGCCGACCAGTTCGGGATCGGCGACGCGCCTGACGCCTTTCAACGAGGCTGCGACGATCTCCGGCCGCTCGTCGCGCAGACCCTCGCGCAGAAACTCGCCGATCTGCGGCAGATTGTCACGCAGGGCGGTTCGCAGGCAGAAGAGCCGCACCATCTTGTCGCGGTCGTGGAAGAGCATCTTGAGGGTCTGGTAGTCCATGATGTCGCCTTGTCGTTCAGGGCGTCGAGCCGGATGCCCGGAGTTTTGAGATCGAGGTGGTTACGTTCTTTCCGGAGGAGGATTGCGGGTCGGTGAGGTATTCGTCGAACGGAATGTTGTCGTTCTCGGTGTCGATCAGAACGACCCTGTCCATGTGGATTTCCTTGAGGATGAACGGCGTGTCGGGAATTTTCGAGTCGAGACGAGCGAGGGTGATGCGGCCGGCGGCCTTGATGATGGCCACTTTCAGCATTCCCATCGTGAAGAAACCGTGGTAGTCGATGTCGGGACGACCCAGCACGACGGCGGGCGCGATGGTGACGGGGCCGCTCTCTTTCTGCGGACGGCCGAACACGTTCCGACTCGGGCCGTATGGGAACGAGACCTGCGCCTGCAGGCGCGCCTCGACGCGGGGATCGATGGCAGGGATCGTCGGCGTGACGAGGGGCGGCGGCGGCTTGATCGGCTCTTCCGCGGGGGAGGCCTTGATGTCTGCGGTCGCTGCGGGCAGGGCCGTGGAGGTCGCCGCGGCCTGCTGCTTGTCTTTGTTGCGACTTGGCTTCAGGATCAGGTTGTCGAAGAGAAGGAGGCCGATGATGACGGGAACGCCGATCGCGACGGCCTTGTTCTTCTTGCAGTATTCCTGGATGGCCTGGATGTTCATCTAGCGCGCTCCGCTCACGGGAGGAAGAAGGTGGACAACGTCAGGGTCAGCCGCATCGTTCCCTCGCTGTCGACGATCGGCGGCTGAAGGGTCATCTGGCTGATCTTGACCATGCGGCCCAGGGTGTTTTCCATTTCCCAGAGGAAGTGTTTCATTTTCTCATAGGACGCCGTGAGATCGACGGTGAACTTGAACTCGAGATAATTCGAGGGCGCGCCCGGAGAGGGGGCCGGCGGGTTGTAGGTGGAGTTGCGGATGATGACGTCGAGGGCTTTCGCCTTCCGCTGGACCTGCTCGATGAAGAGCGTGTAGTTGGCGGCTTTGTCGAGAGAGCTCTCGAACTTGTTCTTGATCTCGAGGCGGCGGTCGGCGATCTGCTTCCTGATCTGCTCGAGCTGGGCTTCGCGCGACACCAGGTCTTTCTTGCCCGCCTCGATCTGGCTGAGATACTGCTTCAGTTCGGCGTCTTTTGCCTGGATGACACTTTTCTGGCGTCTGTCGATGGTCGTCTGGAAATAGAAGAGCCCGAACGCGGCGGCCGCGACGAGACCGTAGCTGATAACCCTCTCGAGAATCGAGCGCAGACGCGTTTTCACTCTGTTCCTCCGGGGACCGTTCGACCGTTCATTCCGTCACTTCTTTCCTGAGGGGTTGTAGGTGAAACTCAGCACGAAGGACGTGACGGTGCCGTTTTCGATGCTTCGGGTCGAGTTCTGCTTGAGATTGACGTTCGTGAATTTTTCGGACTTCTGGAGGGCGTTCACGTATTCGAGCACGTCGTAGACGGTTGCTCCTTCGCCGTTGACGGTGAAGTTCAGGCCGCTCTTGCCCGTGAAATCCTTCGGGTTGATGTCGGAGACGAAGATGCGTTCCGGTACCGTGGACTCGAAGGCATACAGGAAATCGACCCAGGAGGTGCCGGGCGTGTCGAGATTCCGGTTGATGAACTCGATGCTGCTCTTGAGGGCGGTGATCTCGGCGATGGGAGGCTGGAGCTCGCCGATCTTCTGGTTCAGCTCGCGGAGCTCTTTCATGGCCGCATCGACCTTGGTTTGCATCTTCAGTTGGTCCGAGGTGTTTTTCATGTAGGAGGAGATCGTCCAGGAAAGACAGCCGATGATGGCTATAGCGGCAAGTATAAAACCCGTATAGTCGGACGGGAGGCTCTTGTATTCTTTCGGCAGCAGGTCTATCTGGAATTTCATCTGCTTACTCCCGCAGGAACGCGCCGCAGGCGGCGGCCAGCTCGTTGCGCTCGGCGATGTCCGCCGGCCTGCCGGCGATCTGGAGCGAATAGAGGTCCGCGACGTAGCGGATGCTGGTATTCAGGTTCGATGCGAGCATCACGGGAAGGTTCTGATAATTCGCGCCGCCCCCTGAGATGATGACTTCCTGGATCGTGAACTCGCGAAATTTCGTCAGGAAGGATTCCATAGCTGAGAATATTTCACGGATCAGCACGGCGAAGACGCTCTTGATGACCGTGTAGTTGTACAGGTTCTCCTGCTCCGGCGAAAACTCGGGCAGGAAGAATATCTCGTTTCGCTTGAACTGCTCGGCCTCGGTGTCGGGGACGTGGAAATGCTTTCCGATCTGCTTGGTGAAGTCATACGCCCCGATCGGCCGGTTCACGAGGGTGCGGAGCTGGCCGTCGCGGAAGACGGCGATCGACGTCGTCTCGTTTCCGAGATGGACGAGGGAGATGTTCTTGCCGCGATTCTCGCTGGCGGTCAGGTAATGATCGATCAGGTTCGCGACGTTGAGAACGTTGATGTCGATCGTCTGCGGATTGAGGCCGGCCCGCTGGACGATGCCGCCGGCTTCGAGGAGGTTGTTCTTGATCGTCGCGACGGCGAGCGTGATCTCGTCTTCCTCCCAGGGGCCGATGGTCTGGTGGACGATATACCAGTTCTCGATGGGAAGGGGCATGATCGGGGCAAAATCTTCCCGGATCGACTCCTCCAGTTCCTTTTTCGAAAACCGGGGCGGGGCGATCATCAGATTCAGGAGCGAGGAATGGTCGGGCATCAGGACCAGCGTATCGTCGTAGGTCGATTTCGACGATGTGATGAGCTTCCTGATCGCGTTTTCCACCGGGTGCGCATCCATGATCGGATACTCGATGAAGGCCGATGCGACATACTCGCGAGGGGAATCGACGGTCGAAATCTGCTTCAGCCGGATATCTCCGGGTGCGGCGGAATCCAGACGCAGCAAGCGCATCTGGAAGGTTCCCAGATCGAGGACGAGGTTGCAGGCCGGCCCGCGCGTTCTCGCCATATGCTCCTATCCCATGTTTACCAAAATGAATTCCTCGATCGGCACCTCTCCCTCGAGAACCTTGTTGAGGCAGGAATCCTGGAGGGTGGGGATCTTCTGCGATCGCAGGTGCTTCAGGAGTGCGACGGAGGACTGGCGCTGACTGATCAGTTCCTTGAGCGCAGCGTTCACCTCGATGACCTCGAAGATGCCGGTGCGGTCGCGGAATCCGCTGTTGTTGCAGGCCTTGCAGCCGGCTCCCTTGTAGAACTTGTGGTTCTTGTACGTCTCGAAATCGAGGCCGAGCGAGGCGAGCAGATACGGCGTCGTTTCGATCTCGGTCTTGCAGCTCGGGCAGATTTTGCGCACGAGACGCTGGCCGACCAGCACGGTGAGGGCCGAGGCGAACAGATACGGGTCGACGCCGATATTCTCGAGGCGGTTGACCGTTTCGATGGCCGAGTTCGCGTGAATCGTCGAGAAGACCATGTGGCCTGTCAGAGCGGCCTTGACCGTGATTTCCGCCGTTTCGTAATCGCGGATTTCGCCGACGAGAATGACGTCCGGGTCGAGTCGCAGAACGGCGCGCAGGCCTTTGGCGAAGGTGAGCGAGCGCGTCTCGTCGACCTTGTTCTCATGGACCTGGAGTTGGTGGACGCCGGCGATCTTGAATTCGACCGGATCTTCGATGGTGACGATCTTGATCTGGCGGCTGTTGATCAGCGAAATGCCGGAATACAGCGTGGTCGTTTTTCCGGAGCCCGTCGGACCGGCGATCAGACACAGGCCCCATGGGCGGCCGATGTTGTACTCGAACGTCCTGAGTTCCTCATCGCGGAAACCGAGGCTCTTCAACTCGAGGTTGACGCGCCCCGAGTCGAGAATGCGGATCGTGCAGTTCTGGCCGTAGATCGAAGGAAGGATCGCGACGCGGAACTCGATCGCCTGGTTCTTCACCCGCAACTTGAAGTTGCCGTCCTGCGGCATGTACCGCTCGGTGATGTCGAGGTTCGACATGATCTTGATGCGCGAGATGATCGCCTGGTGCGCCTGCTTCTCGACCGGCATGATGTCGTAGAGGATGCCGTCGATGCGGTAGCGGACCTGGACGATGTTTTCGAACGCTTCGATATGGATGTCGGATGCTCGCATCCGGACCGCGTCGAGGATGATCTTGTTCACGAGGGTGACGATCGCGGTCTGGTCGGATTCCCGCTTCAGGTCTTCGAGATTGACATCGCCCATGGGGGTGCCGCCGGAAGAAAGGCTCGAGTCTTCTTTGCCGAACTCGAGCTTGACGTCGCGGAGCAGGTCGTCGACGGGCACGTTCTCGAGGACGTTCGCCGGGCGGTAGATGACGTCGCTGATGATGTGGTTGATCTGGGTCTTCATCGCCAGCACCCACTTGATGAACATGTACCCCGTCGCCATCTTGATGCTGTCGAACATCTTCGTGTTCGTCGGATCGTAGATGGCGATGGTCAACGACTTCGGCTCTTTCTTGAGCGGGATGAACTTGTAGGTCTTGATCAGGTTGTCGGGAATCTGGCGGATCAGTTCCCGGTTGAGATCGACCGTGTCGAGATTGACGAACTCGATGCCGTGCTGCTGGGAAAGGCCGCGGAAGAGCGTCTCTTCGGTGAGGGCCTGCATCTCGATGAGAATCTCGCCGACCATCTTCCGGACGGACGACTGGCGCTTGAGGGCGGCTTCGAGCTGCTGGGGCGTGATGGCCCGCATCTCGATGAGGATCTCGCCGATTCGTTTTCGCTTCAGAAAGTCAGCAGACATGGCTTCTCCAGAAAGTCTTCCTTGATTGTATCGGCAGCAGGGCCGCCTTGATTGACGATATTTTGACGATCCTCATTATACGTCGAGGGTAAAGGTACATCAAACGGTTGTCCGGTGACAACAAAATCAATACTTCATCCCCGTCGAGTCGACGGCGGTGACGCCGATGAAATCGAGCGGTTTGGCGGTGCTGCCGACGTAATCCGTCGAGGCTTTCCCGTTGAAAAGAAACTGGACCGTGTCGGTGGCTTCGCCGTCGAAGGAGGCATTGCCGTTATTGTCGATGAAGGCGAAATCCTTGTTGAAATCGAACCGGTCCGCTTCCTCCGGCAGCCCGTCATCGACGAAGAACATCGTCGACGTTCCGTAGCTCCAGTCGATGCGCGACGACGTCTCGGGATCCTCGAGGATGGGGAACGATGGGAGATATTTGAACCCGGTGCGGCGGACGACGTCGTATGCGCTCCCAGAACGCGTCACCTGAATCGGGCCGGCGATGAGTTCGAAATCCAGCGCGCTTCGAGGATTCGAAACGATCGCCGTGCCGTTGTTGTATACGGGAACCCGGAAGGGGCCGCGGCCTTGGTCGCCCCGGAAATCGTTCAAAACCTTGCGGAAATTCGCGAGATTCTGCTTCAGGGTGGAACGGCGGGCATCCCTGATATAGTCGCCGTAATAGGGGACGGCGATGCCCGTCAGGATCGTGATGATGAGTACGACCATGACGAGCTCTATCAGGGTGAAGCCGGCCTTGCTCTGCAATATCCTGCTCATGGGTCCTCCTGGTCTGTGGGGTGCTGTCTTACCAGTCCGCGTAGTTGGTGCCGTCGAGGGCGGTCACGAAGCCGCGTCGGATCGTCGTGTCGGTCGCCGGGGAGACGTCGTAGACGCCGATGCCGCCTGACTGGGCAACCACGCCGTTGCTGACGAGCGAAACCTCCGTGCCGGAGGCATACCATTCCAGCCAGGTGGGGTTGCCGATGAACGGGTCTTCGTCGACCCTGTCTATATATGGGCGCGGATAGAATGTGATCACCGGGTTCGACGCGACGTCGTAGACCGGAAACGGCTTCGCCTGCGTCAGCGACAGAATGCTGGGCGGGTAGAGGCGGAAGTCGGGGATGTTGATCATCGCCGTCTGGCCGAGTTGCCGGATGACGGCGGCTTCGCAGTCGCGTCGCCATTGAGATATAGCCGTGCGTATTTTTTGGAGGTTGTTCTGGAGTTCCGCCTCCTTGAGGCGGACGAATGCCACTTCCGCGAACGGGACCGCTCCGAAGGAGACGATGCCGATGATCATGATCACGATCATCATTTCGACTAGGGTCAGGCCGGCGCGTCGTTTCATGTCGGATCACCAGTCGTCCGTGTTCGTGCCGTCGATCGCCATGCCGGCTCCGCGGGAAACGATGTTCTTCACGCCCGTCGCCTGGAGGCTTTCCCATGTCGCGGAATCGGTGGCGGCCGTGAGGACGCTGGAATTCAGGGCGCCGGCGTAAACGGCAGGGACGAATTCCCAGCGGGCGTTGGGATACCAGCCCACGAACGGGTGGGGCGGGATGTTCCTGAGGAAAACGCGATCGATCGTGACCGTCGCCGTTCCGGTCGTTCCGGTCGCGACGTCGAAGGTGACGCCGATCGGGGCTCTTCCGGTGAGAGAGGCCGGGGAAAAGGGCAGGTCGAGGCCGTGATCGACCAGATACCTGATGCCGCTGGCGAGAGCCGCGTCCCGCGTTTCCTGCGTTTCGGTGGCGTTGTTGATCGCGTTGGCGAGCTTGTTGAGAACATGGACGCGGTAACCCTGATTGAAGGTGCGGTTGGCGAGCGCGATGGGACAACCGTAGATGGCCCCCCGCACGTTGTCGAGAATCTGCCTGAGCCGGTTCTCCTTCTCGCGTTGCTGGATGATCTGGTAGACGGGGAAGGTCACGGCCGCGATCAGCACGACGATCGTGCTGGCGACCATGATCTCGACGAGCGTGACGCCGCGCCTTCCCGACATCTTCATCGCGTGCGCCGGTTTACTGCCTGAGACCGTTGAAGATCTCGGTCGACTTGAGCACGTCGACGGCCCGCTGAAGCTGCGTGTCGTACCGATTGATCACGTAATACTGGATGCTGCCCTTGGAGAGGCTGTCCGGGGGCTCGATGAAGCCGCTGGGCGTGGCGATCGCAGCGGAGGAAGACGCCGGGAAGGTGCCGCTGGCGAGTTCGGCCGTCAGCGTGGCCTGGGCGGGCGTCTTCTGCTGCTTTTCTTCGGCTTCGATGGTCTTGGCGATCTCCTCGCGCTCGGCTTCGGATATCTTCGGGAGCTCGACGTCTATATCGGGCTCTATACCCTTCTTGTGGATGTTGACGCCGGAGGGGGTGTAGTAGAGCGCGGTCGTCAGCGCCATCGCCGACCCGTCGTTCAGGGAGATGACCGTCTGCACCGAACCCTTGCCGAACGATTTGCGGCCGATCAGGAGGCCGCGCTTGTTGTCCTTGATCGCGCCGGCCACGATCTCGGAAGCCGAGGCGGAACCTTCGTTGATCAGCACGACGAGGGGTAGGAGGGGATGCGACTGGAAGAACGAGCTGTACGTGCTTTTTTCGCCGTCGCGGCTCTTGATCGAGACGATATCGCCCTTGGGGATGAACTTGCGCCCGACCTCGACGGCCGCCGTCAGCAGACCGCCCGGATTGTTGCGCAGATCGAGAATGATCGAGGAGACTTTCTCTTTCTCGAGGGCGATCAGCGCCTTCTCGAGATCCTCTGCAGAGGTCTGGATGAACTGCGTCAGCCTGATGTAGCCGATGTTCGGCTTGATGACCCAGAACTTGATGCTCGGAATCTTGATGATCTCGCGGATGAGGGTGTAATCCTTCGCCTCTTTGTCGCCTTCGCGGATCACGTTGATGGTGACCTTCGTGCCTTCGGGGCCGCGGAGAAGCTTGACGGCGTCGTGAAGGGCGATATCGGCGACGTCCTTCCCGTCGATCTTGAGGATCATGTCGCCGGCCTTGATGCCGGCACGGAAGGCGGGCGTGTCTTCAATCGGGGAGATGACCGTCAGCACCTTGTTCTTGACGGTGATGACGATCCCGAGACCGCCGAACTCGCCCTGCGTCTCGGTCTGCATCTCCTTGAACGCCTTGGGCTCCATGAACCGCGTGTACGGATCGTCCAGCGTGCCGAGCATGCCTTCGATCGCGCCGTAGATCATCTTCTGCTCGTCGACATTCTCGTCGACGTAATCGGACTTGATGAGCTCCATCACCTTGCGTATCAGGTCGACCGATTTGAAGTAGGTGATGTCGGTCGATGTCGCCCCGGCCATACCTGCGAAGACGAGGACCAGCAGGGCGATGAGCGGAACGGCCACGATCAGGTGACGGGATGAGGAACGATTCATGGATGACTCCTTCGATTTCCGTGCAACAACGCATTCCTGCCAAGACGACAGGATTGCGAGAGTTTACCATATGAGGGACAAGAAGGAAAAGAGAATAACGCGATCCACTATCGGGAACGGGGCATTCCCGGGTGGTCAACGGATTTTCGGGAGATGGGCGAGCGGGTCGACGTTCTTGCCGGCGAATCGGATCTCGAAATGGAGCCGGTTCTGACTGACGCCGAAAATCCGACCGATCACGTCGCCGGCGTCGACGATTTCGCCGAGGCCGACCCAGACATCGTCCAACCGTCCGTAAACGGTCGAGAAGCCTTGCTTGTGGCTGATGATGACGATGTTGCCGAACTGGCCGACGGGGCCCTTGAACTGGACCTTGCCGCGGGCCGAGGCGAGCACTTCCGTTTCCCCCGTGACGACGAGTTCGAGAGCGGGAGGAGCCGCGCCGGTGGAGCTCTCGAAACTGAGCCCTTCGACATTCCGGAGCGGCCATCGGAATCGGCCGGTCGTCGCGCCGTCGTCATTCCCGATGTTCGAGGGAACTGCCGCCCCGGAGGCCGAAAACGCCGGCGGGGGAGGGGAGGGGCGGCTTTTCCGGAGGTGCTGCGAAGGCGGCTGGGCATCGAGTGCCCGGTCGACCGAGTCCGGATCCTGCAGCCGCTCGGTCTCGATTTTCGCGACTTCCTGTTCCAGTTCTCCGAGGCTTTTCTTCAGCTTTTTCTGGCGGGCGAGGAACACTTTTCGCTCGAGAAGCAGCGTCTGCAGCATCGCGGAGAGCGAGCTTCCCTCGACGACGAGCGCTTCACGGTTCTTCATCGTCTGCGCCGCGAGTTCCTCGAGCCGGGCCTGTTTGTCCCTGAGAGCGGCAGCATCACGCTCGAGTTGTTCGCTCCTGGCATTCAGTTCGGCCAGAAGCGCCCGGTCGCCCTGAAGGAGATGACGAACCATCTCATACCGGCTGATGAACGCATTGAGGTCGCGCGCCGAGAAGATGCTCGAGAAGAGCGTGCTCTGGCGGACCCGGTGGAGATGAACGAGCCTGCCGCGGAACCTCCGGCGGATGTCACCCATGCGGCGCTGACCGTCGTCGATCGCCTTCCTGAGACCGTCGATCTGCGTGGTGATGCGGGCGGACTCGCTGGCGATCGAGTCGAGGCTTCCCTGGATCTCGGCGATGCGGGCCTGCTGGCGGCTGATTTTTTCCTCGAGGCGTCTCACGTGGCCCCGGGTGTCTCGCACCTTCACGTCGAGATACTCGATCTGGAGGCGTACGGAGTCGAGTTCGGAGCGCAGGGACTCGATCCGGTTCCGCTCTTTTCCGAGACGTTCCGGGGAGAACGTGACGGCGGCCGGGGCCGGTCCGGCGATGAGGAACAGGAGCAGTGCTGTTCCGGCCGCTGCGATCGTGGTGCGGCTCATGAAGGTTCGCGGCAGAAAGAGTTGAGATCACGCAACGAGAGCAGACTGCCGGAGATGCCGAGAACGATGCCCATCATCGTCAGCTTGACGGAGAGCTTGAGCAGATAGCCGAAGCCGACCTGGATGGCGAAAAACGGCACGAGCACGGCCAGCCGGGCGAGAATGAACTGGTAGCTCAGGAAAAGCATCAGCGACGCAAGTATAGCTCCTGCTATTCCCTGGATGACGCCTTCGATCACAAAGGGCCATCGGATGAACCAGTTGGTGGCGCCGACGAGTTTCATGATGACGATCTCTTCCCGGCGCATGTAGAGCGTCAGGCGGACGGTATTGTACACGATGAACAGTGACGCAAGACCGAGGAGCAGGATGACGAGCATGCTGCCGAGCCAGATCAGTTCCGAGAGTCCCTGGAACTGGCGGTAGGCGTCTTCCCCGTAGCTGACGCTTTCGATGGGGGAAAGGCCTTTCAGCTTGGTCAGCAGCGGCTGGAGATCGTGACTGCCCCGCATCTTGATGCGGATGGTGGGCGGGAGCGGGTTCGATTCGCTTGCCAGGCCGATCTGAAGAAGGTCGCGGTCGGACGCGTCGGAAAACAGCTCGCGCAGCGCCGCTTCCGGCCAGACGATCTCGGCGCGCTCGACCTCTTCGAACTCCGTGAGGCGCAACTTGAGAGCGTTGACGTCGGCGTGGGACGCTTCAGGGGCGAGAAAGGCGGTGACGAGCGATTCCTGCTGGAGGCGGTGCAGAAAGCCTTCGGTGGTCGTGGCGGCGAGGAGGAAGGTGCCCATCAGCAGCAGCGTCACGGCGATCGTCGAGACGGTGATGAACGTCATCAGGCCGGCACGCCGGCAACTGGTGACGGCCTCGGTGAGGAAAAAAGAGAGAGAGGCGAGCATCAGGCGCGCTCCCGCCGGGAGCGGGGGACGTCATTCGTAGGCATAGGTGCCTCCCGGTTCGTCTTTGATGATGCGCCCCTCGACCAGCGCCACGACGCGCTTTCTCAGCTTGTTCACGAGGTTGTGGTTGTGGGTCGCCATGATGATCGTCGTGCCTCGGGAATTGATTTCGAGGAACAACTGCATGATCTCGTAGGAAATCATCGGGTCGAGGTTGCCCGTCGGCTCGTCGGTGATCAGGATCAGCGGATTGTTGACGAGGGCGCGCGCGATGCAGACGCGCTGCTGCTCGCCGCCCGAAAGCTCGTCGGGGAACATGCGCCGCTTGTGCGAGAGGCCGACCTGCTCGAGCGCCTCCTGGACGCGCGCCTGGATGATGTTGTCGGGCGTGCCGAGCACGCGAAGGCCGAAGGCGACGTTCTCGGAGACGGTGCGGCGCTGGAGGAGCTGGAAATCCTGGAGGACGATGCCCATGTTTCGCCGGAGAAACGGGACGCGCGACTCGGGCATATCGGAGACGTCTTTGCCGTCGATGATCAAGTGCCCTTCGGTCGGGAGCTCCTCGCGGAACAGCAGGCGCAGGAACGTGCTCTTGCCGGCGCCGCTCGGGCCGACGAGAAACACGAAGTCGCCGCGCGGCACCGACAGGGAAACGTTGTTCAAGGCCCTGACGCCGTTCGGGTAGATTTTCGTGACGTTCTGCAGTTCGATCATTTTTCCGGGCGATCATACCATGAAGGTTTCATTCATTGCCATACCGTCGCCAAATAATGTTGGAAGTTGAGAGGGGTCAGTGTATGATTGGAGGGTTTGACGGTATATCTCAGGGGAGGATCCGTGAATGATCTTCGAATTGCTGAAAATGTGCACTGAGCGCGGCGCATCCGATCTCCATTTCAAGGTCGGATACCCCCCGATTCTCCGCATCGACGGCAGCATGCTGCCGCTGAAGATGAAAGAGATCGACCATGCGGATTACGAGAACATGCTGGAAGCGATTCTCGACGATTACCAGCTCACGAAGTTCATCGAGCACCGCAAGCTCGATCTCGGCTACAGCTTCGCCAACGCCCGGTTCCGGGTGAACCTGTTCTACGATTACAACGGCGGCAGCGCCGTGTTTCGCGTCATCCCCTTCCTGCAGTTGAACTTCGACGACATCGGGCTGCCGAAGGCGGCCCGCGCGATGATCGAACGCCCGTTCGGCCTCATCCTCGTGACGGGCGCCACCGGCGCGGGGAAATCGACGACGCTTTCCACGTTCATCACGCATATCGTATCGCACAAGCCCAAGAGCGTGATCACGGTCGAAGACCCGATCGAATATATCTTCGGCGATGGAATCGGCATGGTGAGCCAGCGCCAGGTGGGCGTCGACTGCCGCACGTTTGACGAGGGCATTCGGGGCGCCCTTCAGACCGATGCCGACGTGATCATGGTCGGCGAGCTTCGCGACCCCGAGGCCGTCAACATGACGCTGACCGCGGCCGAGTCCGGCAAACTCGTCTTCGCGACCCTGCACAGCAACACGGCAATGCAGGCCATCGACCGTTTCGTGAACCTGTTCCCGCAATCGCAGCACGTGCAGGTGCTCAGCCGGCTCGCGACGACCCTGATCGGCATCATCACCCAGACGCTGGTTCCCCGCAAGATCGGCAAAGGACGCGTCGCGGCGTTCGAGGTGCTGATGGGCCTGCAGATGATCCGGTCGCTGATCGCGGAAAACCGGATCCACCTGATCCAGTCGTATCAGGAGGCAGGCGGCGACACCGGCATGTGCACGCTCGACCAGGCGCTCGCCCAGCTCGTGATTGCCGACAGGATCTCGATCTCCGAAGCCATGATGCGGGCCTCGAACCAGGCAACCGTGAAGAAGATGGTCGAACAGGCCGGCGTCACGCCCGGCCCGGAGGGGGCGCACTCATGAAACCGAAGATATTCACGTATTTCGATCAGGCCATCGAAATGGGGGCGAGCGACCTGATGCTCAAACCCGGTTCTCCGCCGGCGTTTCGGCAGAACGGCCACATGGTCATCTCCGAAGAGGACGCGCTGGCGCCGCAGGAAATGTACGATCTGTTCCTGCCGATCATCGACATCAAACGTCAGGAATCGCTTCACGGCACGTTCGAGTGCTACTCGATGTATCCGTACAAGCGCAAGGCCCGGATCCGCTTCTACCTTTTCCAGCAGCGCGAAGGGTATGCGGGCTCGTTCCGGTTCATCAGCACGTCGGTTCCCACCATCCAGGAGCTCGATCTGCCCGAGGAACTCGAGATACAGGCGCTCAAGCCGCGCGGCCTCTTTCTCGTCACGGGGCCGGCCGGCAGCGGCAAGTCGCACACGATGGCCGCGATGGTGCAGGCCATCAACAAGCGCTTCGCGCGACACATCATCACGATGGAAAACCCCATCGAGTTCGTGTTCAGCCGCGCCCAGTCGATTTTCACCCAGATCGAGGTGGGAGCCAGCATCCCGACCTACCAGGAGGCCCTGACGAACGCGCTGCGTGAAGACCCCGACGTAATGATGATCGGGGAGATGCGCGACCAGAAAACGGTCGAGATGGCGCTCGTCGCCTCGGAAACGGGGCATTTCGTGCTCTCGACCCTGCCGACGATCGGAGCGGCCCCGACGATCGAACGGATCGTCAGCTTCTTCCCGACCGACAAGCACGACGAGGTGCGGTTGCAGGTTTCGATGAACCTGGTGGGAATATTCTCGCAGATATTGATTCCCCGGGTCTCCCCCCAGCAGCGCGCGAGCGTTGCCTACGAGTTGATGATCGCCAACTCGGCGATACGCACGCTGATCCGCGACAAGAAGTATTCGCAACTCGTCTCGACCATGCTGATGGCGAAACGCGAGGGGTGCGTGACGCTCAAACACTCGCTCACCAAGCTGCTGCGCGATGAAACGGCAAACCAGGAACTGGTGCGGGCAATGCTTCAGGAGATCGTCGAATGAACCAGATCGCCGTCGAAAAGATCAGAACCATGCAGGAAAAGGCGGCGGCGAAGCTGCTGCCGTTGCTTACAACGGATCTTCCGGTCGCCATCCGCGCGCGTGCGGCCCTTGCCATCGCGAAGACGCATGCGCCCGGAAGTGATAAAAACGTCATGGAGTTCTTCCAGGCGAATCCCGATCTCGAGGAATCGATCCGCGCCGTCGCCGAACTGGGCACCGATGCCGCCCTCGCCGCCCTGATCGCGAGAAGCCGGGAGAAGCGCGCCTTCAACCGCGACGTGATCGCGGAAGTCCTGGCGAGGTTCAAAGCGCCTGCCAGCGCCGATCACCTCGTCGAGTTGCTCGGAGACGACGACCGACACGTTCGCTTTCAGGCCGCCAACAGCCTGTTCGCGCACGGCGGGCGCGAGTCTGCGCTGGCCCTGTGCCGGTACATTTCAGACCCCGACGAATGGATATCGATGACGATTCTTCGAATCCTGTGCCGGATGAAGGAACACGAGTCGATCCCCTTCCTCGCCGAGCAGTTCGCCAAGGATCCGGATCTGCGTCGGAAAGCGCAGATGGTCTCGTTCCTGTCGATGTTCAGGAGCGTGACGCTCGTCAACATCTTCGACGAGGGACTCAAGGGAAAAGACGCCCGCCTGAAGGCGAACTCGATCGAGGCGATCGGCGAGCTCGAACTCCCGTCGCGAGAGATCCAGAGCCGGATCATGCCGTTCCTGCACGATCCGAACAATCGCATCCGGGCCAACACGATCCTGGCCCTGGCCCGGACCCAGACGGAACTCATGCGGCCCGAAATCGTCCAGATGGTCGATTCGAGCGATATCCAGCTGCGGCGCAGCGCCGCGTACATTCTGGGCCAGATCTCGCCGGCAGGCAATGAGGAACTGGCCGCGAAGCTCGTCGGCGACCAGTCTGACGAAGTGCGGCGTCGCATGGTGCTCTCGCTGAAAAAGTTCCCGCCCGACTTCGTGCGTGCCCAGCTCGAACGCGTGATCGTCGATCAGAACAAGTGGATCCGCAAGTTCGCCGTCGAGATGGCGGCAGGGTTCCAGGACTTCCCCAAGCTCCCCGTCATCCGGCAGTTCAAGCTGGAAACGGCGTATCCGAACGTCGTCGCCTGCATGGAGTTTTTCGCGAAGCATCCCGACGAGGAAGGGGTGCGTCTGATCAGACAGCGAGTCAAGGATCCGCGGCATCAGATCGTTTCGGGCGTCATCCGAAGCATCGGTTCGATCTTCGGCCTCAAGGGGCTCCAGGCGCTCGCGCCGCAGATCAACTCCAGGGATCCGAAGATCTTTTCGACGTATGTCAGCAGCCATTTCGGCATGGGCGGCGTCGAACTGTTCGATACGATCCTCGAAAAGGCGGTCGCGGTGAAGAAACCGCCTACCAACGAGATGTTCCTGACGGCGCTTGACGGGTGTCTCGACCTCCTGGCCATGGGCCCGAACATGCCGGCCCCTCTGGCGGACGAACTCGGCAAGCGGATTGCGGCCCCGGTCGTCGAGGAACAACCGCTCGCCGTTCGGCCCGCCGCTCCGTCGGAACCAGCCGAAATCCAGCCTCCCGCAGTGCTCGGGGGAGAGATGCCGGCGGAGGGACTCGCATCCGTTCTGCCTCCGGAAGAAAGCGACCTCGAAGCTCACCCGGTCCGGAAAAAGCCCAGGAGCAAGGTGCCCGAATCGTTCACGGCCGGGGTCAAGTATTACAATCTCGGAAAATATAAAAAGGCTCGAGCGGCGTTCCGCGTCGCCCTGGTCGATCAACCCGACTACGCGAAAACGCACTATTATCTCGGCATGATGGCGTTCGAAGAGAAGGAATACGATTCGGCGCGCGAATCGCTGTCGTTGTTCCTCGAGGCCGAGCCCGACAACCGCAAGGCGGCCCACGCCCTCGCCCGCATCTACAAGCAGATGCGCGACTGGCCGAACGTCGCCCGCATCTACGAGCGGCTGACGGGAGGGATGGAAGGCCCCCTGGACAAGATCGGCCTGAAGATGCTGCGGGAGCTCGGGGCGGCGTACATCTTCCTGAAGCGATATCAGGAAGCGAGGTCGACGCTCGAAACGGTCTTCAAGAACGATCCGAAAGATCTCGAGACGAACTTCCATCTTGCGATGTCCTGTTTCCATCTTCAAAACTATATGAGGGCCGAAACCCTCCTGCTGGACATCGTGCGACAGTCAGAGCCCGACGAGAAACTCCATGGAATGGCCGAGTCGCTGTTGGATAAGATCCGCGACCAGGCTGCAGGCGCGGCGGGCGAGATCGCCGAGCCGCCCCGCGCGGCCGAGCCGGCGGTTCCCGCCCGGCCGGCTGTTTCCCCTGCCGAGGAGGAAGAGGAAGGGGAGCCGCCCGATGAGGACGAATCCTCCCGGCCTGACGACGAAGAGAAAGAAGGAAAAATAACTGACGATATCGAATTTCCCGCGCTGAAGCCCTCTGGTTTCCTCGACGAGCTGCCGATGGCCGATCTGTTCGAGACCCCGAAGAAAAAAGGCGCGCCCGCCGGCTTCGATCCCGGAGCGTTTTCGAGGGAAGGCGGCATCGGCCTGCCTTCGATGGACGACCTAAAACCCGCGAACGCGCCCGATGCCCCGGCCGCTCCGGAAAAACCGAAAAAGCCGTTTTCCGGGACATCTGGTTCGACGCCGCCGAATCCACCGGCCCCCGCCGGCCCGCGCCCGTTCTCTCCCAGACCCTCGGCTGAAGGGCAGAAGCCGGGCAAGCCGGGGGAAGACGACGATAAATAGTACCGCAAGTTGAAAGAAGCGTCCGGCGGACAGTGCATTCGCCGGGCGCTTTCTTGACACCGCATCGGGTGCTTCCTATAATGGGGGCCGCCTCCGAACCCCCAACTTCCGAGAAAGGCCGTGAATCGCCATGAACGAAAAGAAGACCGACGTTAAGACACTCGATGCCATCACCCCGAAATCGCAGGATATCTCTCGCTGGTACACCGACGTGGTGCTCAAGGCGAAGCTTGCCGATTACTCGCCGGTCAAGGGGTGCATGATCATCCGCCCCTACGGATACGCGATCTGGGAGAGCATTCAGCGGCTGCTCGACGCCGAGTTCAAGAAAACCGGCCACCAGAACGCCTACTTTCCGATGTTCATTCCCGAAAGCTTTCTGACGAAGGAAGCCGAGCACGTCGAAGGCTTCGCGCCGGAAGTCGCGTGGGTCACCCAGGGGGGGAAGGAAAAACTCGAGGAGCGGCTTGCCATCCGGCCGACCTCCGAGGCCATCATCGGCCACATGTACGCGAAGTGGATCGAGAGTTATCGCGACCTGCCCGTGCTGATCAACCAGTGGGCGAACGTCGTTCGGTGGGAGAAAGTGACCCGCCCGTTTCTGCGGACCACGGAGTTCCTCTGGCAGGAGGGCCACACCGCGCATCGCACCCACGAAGAGGCGAAGGAAGAAGTCGCGAAGATGCTCGAAGTCTACCGGCGCTTCGTCGAAGAGGACCTCGCCGTGGCGCTCGTGACGGGCGAAAAGAGCCAGAAGGAAAAATTCGCCGGCGCCCTCAATACCTTCACGATCGAAGCCCTGATGCCGGACGGGCAGGCCCTCCAGTCAGGAACGTCGCACGATCTCGGCCAGAATTTCGCGAAGGCGTTCGACATCAAGTTCCTCGACTCCGATGGCGACCGAAAGCACGTCTGGACGACCTCGTGGGGCATGTCGACCCGCATCATCGGCGCGATCATCATGACGCACGGCGACGACAAGGGCTTGCGCCTGCCCCCGCGCATCGCTCCCATTCAGTCCGTTATAATTCCTATCGTATATAAAGAGGCGGCCCCCGTTCTCGAAAAGGCGCGCCAGCTCCGCCAGCGGCTCGCGGACAGGAGTCTGCGGATCCATCTCGACGACCGCGACGGATTCAAACCCGGCTGGAAGTATTCCGAATACGAGATGATGGGCGTGCCCCTCCGCATCGAGATCGGTCAGAAGGACATGGAGAAGGGCCAGGTGTGTCTCGTGCGTCGCGATACCGGCGAGAAGTGCTTCGTTCCCGACGCGACCTTCGAGGCCGAGGTCGAGCGCCTGCTGGGCGAAATCCAGAAGAACCTCTACGCGCAGGCAAAGGAGATTCTGCGCAGCAAGACGTTCCCGGCCAAGAGCTTCCCCGAGTTCGTCGAGGTCATCAAGGAGAAGCACGGCATGGCCGAGGTCTCGTGGTGCGGGGCCCAGGAGTGCGAGGACAAGTTCAAGGCCGAAGTCGGCGCCACGATCCGTTGCCTGCGGAACGATCCGCCTGCCGGCCCCTGCGTTGTCTGCGGCAAGCAGGCTTCGCGCCAGATTTACGTTGCCCGCGCCTACTGATCCGGAGAGAACCGCCGCCGCTTTGCGCTCCCTCGGGGGCTGCAGAGCGGCGGTTTTCTTCGGAACGCCGGGCGGCCGGAATCGAAATTCTGTGCCCCTGGGATTGGAAAAATCCCGGAATATGGCTTATAGTGCTCTCGAGAAGATGACAACGATACCGGAGATGTGCCGGCGCGGTGCGCTCATGGAGGATGATCTGCGATGGAACTGAATATCAAGAGACTGCTGAAGGATCTTGCGAATCCCGACGACGACCTGCGGACGCTCTCTGCGATGACCTTGTTCAAGATCGATCTCGTCGATCTCGAAACCCGGGACGAGGTGGCGGCTGCCCTGCGGCAGGCGACCAAAGACAAGAACATCTCGGTGCGGTTTTTCGCCCGCCGTGCGCTCGGAAAAATACGCCAGCAGAACCTCGAGGAAGGCCGGGCGACGACGACGCAGGAAAGCATCGACCATGCGCTCGAGTCCGAAGATTACGCGGAACGCCTGAAAGCCGTGATGTCCATCGCCGCCGGGGAGAAGGCGGAATACCGCGAAAAGCTCCTGTTCATGCTCAAGATCGAGAAACACGATTTCGTGAAGGCGACGTTGATCAGTTGCCTGAAGAAATTCGTCTCGAAAGACCAGGCGTCGCTCCTGAGCCCCTTCCTGAGCGACCCGGACAGTCGCGTGCGGTCCAACACGATCGAGGCGCTCGAGTATCTCAAGGATGAAAAGGCCATCCCCCTGCTGTTTCCGGCCCTCGAAGACCCGGACAACCGCATCAGGGCTTCCGCCGCAAAAGCCCTCCAGTCGTTCGGCGAGGAAAAGGTCTTTACGATCCTGCGGAAAATGCTCAAGTCGCACGAAGACTGGATGAAGGGAAGCGCAATCTACGCGCTGTCACACATCCAGGCCGGCGAAGCGATCCAGATGCTGATCGACGCAGCCCGCGATGGCAACTCCGACATTCGCATCAAGGCGCTGGTCGCTCTCGCCAATTATCACGACCAAGCCTCGTTCGGATTTCTGAAACACGTCGCCGCGAACGGCGAAGAACCGTATCGGGGAACCGCCGTCCGCGCCCTGCGCCTCCTCGAGGAAAAATACGGGGCCGCACCGCCGACGACGACTCTCGTCACCCGACCGGCCGAACCGGCTGCCGCGGCACCTTCGGAAAAGGGCGCCCGGAAAACCGGCGAAAAGGCCGGAGATGCGGCTCCGGCACCCAGCGATCTGAGCGGAACCGTTTCCCGCTTCTTCCGGAAAGGCAAGGAGGAGGCGGTGGATCTTTCCCAAAAGGCGGCGATCAACTTCGCCGTCACCGATATCGAGAAGGAAGTGTCGGAACTGCTGAAGGAGACGGGACGCGTCGTCTTCGACATGTACCAGGCGGGCGACCTCAAAATCCCCGAACTTCTTACGATAGGTCATGAAATATTACGGATGAACTTCCTGATCCAGAAATACACCGACGAGGCGAAGCCCCAGGAGTCGTCAGGTGGCGGCCTGTTCGCACAGCTCAAAAGCCTCTTCAGCAAGCCGGCGGCCAGCAATCCCCGCGCGGCGCAGGCGGAGCGGTTCACGAAGAAACGGGAGGAGTTGTTCCACAAACTCGGTGAAGCCGCGTTCCATAAATACCGCGTCCGGGAGTTTTGCCCCGCGGCTCTGGACGGGTATTTCCAAACCTATATGCGCCTCGAGGAACGGCTTCAGAAGGAACGAAGCAGGCTTTCCACCTGAGCCGGCGCGGTCCCTTCCGGGCCGAAGAGCCGGGTCTTTTCGAGACAGAACTGAAGGAGCGAGACGATGAACCTGAATGAATATATTCGAGACGTTCCCGACTTTCCGAAAAAGGGAATTATATTCAAGGATATAACTCCTCTTCTGCGCGATAAGGCCGCATTTGCCACGGCGATCAAAACGCTGGCGGATCCGTATCGCAACGCCGGGCTTCATGCCGTGGCGGCGATCGAATCTCGCGGCTTCATTCTCGGAGCGGCGATGGCCGTCGATCTCGGAATCGGTTTCGTCCCGATCCGCAAACCGGGCAAGCTGCCGTACAAGTCGCGACGCCAGGAATATTCTCTGGAGTATGGAACGGATGCGATCGAAATCCATGAAGACGCGGTGACCTCGGGACAGCGTATTCTTCTCGTCGACGACGTGATCGCGACCGGCGGAACCGCCCGCGCCGCCGCCGACTTGCTCAAGGGACTTGGGGCCGACCTGGTCGGAATCGCCTTTCTAGTCGAACTGTCTTTCCTGGGCGGCATCGAGAAGCTCCGCGGCGAAAAGATCTTCAGCGTTCTCAAATACTGATCCGCCGATGCGATGAACGGCAGACGGCTTGCGGTCATCCCCGCGCGGGGCGGTTCGAAGCGGCTTCCCCGAAAAAATATCCGTCCGCTGGGCGGAAAACCCCTGATCGCCTGGGCGATCGAGGCAGCCCTCGCATCTGAATGCTTCGAGCGCGTCCTCGTCTCGACGGATGACCGGGAGATCGCCGATGCGGCGGTGAATGCCGGCGCATGGGTTCCCTTCCTGCGACCCGCCGTGCTGGCGACGGATACCGCCTCGTCCGTGGATGTGCTCGTGCATGCGCTCGAATGGGTGCGACAGGCGCCGCCCCCGGAGGGGTTTGCTCCCGAGATCGTCGCCCTGATCCAGCCGACGTCGCCGTTTCTTCGACCCGGGCAGATTTGCGAAGCCTGTCGTCTCCTCGATACCGGCGGATTTACGACCCTTGGCTCGATGTGCGCCGTCCGCGAGCGGCCCGAGTGGATGTTCGAACTCGATCCGGCGTGTCGTGCCCGGCCGCTCGATCCCGAGCGCCTGTCGCTGCCGTCCTCCCGTCTGCCGGACCTTTTCAGGGAAAACGGCGCCATCTACCTCGTGCGGTCTGCCTGGCTCGAGTCGGCCCGGAGCCTGTATGACCTCCCCCGCCATGGCGCCTTGGTCATGCCGCCCGAAGATTCCGTCGACATCGACACCGCCGAAGACTGGGAACTGGCCGAAACCCGCCTCCGCTCATCCACGCCCCGTTGAATCTGCAGGGGCGGGTTTCAAACCCTCCCTGAAACTCGAAAATTTCAGGGGCGGCGCAGCGGTGCCGGCCGGTACCCGGCGAACGTGAGGGATTCGGCGACGACCGCTTGGGGATTCAGCGTGACGCCTTTGAGGACGGCTTCGCGGAACGCCGGATACCCCGTTCGATCGACGATGTAGCCGACGTGCTCCTTGGGAAGCAATTTGTCTATATTCGGATCAATATAACTGAAACAATTGCGAAGGATCTGCAAAAGCGGCGCCTCTTCGATCGCGTCGATGAACGGGGCGGCGAGTCGGGGATTCCGCTTCCCCGTGCGGCCCATGATGAGGAGACGATAAAGGTGTTTCGGAACGCGGCTCCAGGCGTTGACCGGGCAGGCCAGCACGCACTCGCCGCAGCCGATGCACAACACCGGGTCCCGGCGCGGCCTGAAGTTGTGCATCGAGATTGCACCCGTCACCTTCTTGCGACAGGTCTTCGCGCAGGCTTCGCACCCGATGCAGCGGCCGGATTCCAGTTCGGGTTCGCAGATGGCGATGATGCCGAAATCCTGGAGATGCGCTTTGGCGCAGTCGTTCGGACAGCCCGTCACCGCCACCTTCACGTGATAATGGTTCGGATACAGGATCGCCTCGAGTTTCTGGGCCATCGATGTGGTGTCGGCATTGGCATACGGGCAGACGCGGTTGCCGATGCAGGCGCTGATGTTGCGCATGCCGGCGGCAGGATACCCGGTCCCGGGAGTGTCGATCGGGATGCCCAGCCCCCCTTCGACCTCGCCGATGAACGGCGCCATGAGCCGGTTTACCTCGGGGATGCGATCGTAGGGAATCCCGGGGATCTCGAAGCCCTGGCGGGAAGTCAGATGGACCGTTCCGTTCCCGTACTGCTCCGCGATCGTGCGGATCAGTTCGAGATGCCTTGCCGCGAGATGCCCGGCCGGAACGCGGACCCGCAGGCAACTCAGATTGCGTCGCGCGGTGATTCGCCACGCGTTCTTGATGACGGCCCTGGTGTCGATATCGCGACTCATGACGTGCCTCCTTCTCTCAGTCCGCAAGCCAGCGTGCTTCCGCGAAGGGAAAGACGGGGCCGTCGAGGCAGACATACCGGTCGTGAATCTTGCAGCGGCCGCATTTCCCCAGACCGCAGGACATGCGTCGTTCGTAGGAAACCCACAGGTTTTCCTCGCGGATACCGCGTTCGAGCATCGCCAGGATCGTGAACTTCATCATCAGGGGCGGCCCCACGACGACGACCCGCGTCGCCTCGGGCTCGAAAAGAGGCAGAGAGGGGATCATCGTGGTGATGACGCCGGTATGTCCGGTCCAGCTTGCATCACCCCGGTCCACGGTCACGTGGAGGTTCGTGAGACTAGCCCACGAAGCGAGTTCTTCGCGAAACAGAAGGTCGGCGGGACTGCGGAAGCCGAGCAGGACATGCAACCGCGAAGCGGTCGCGGGGTCGGCCGACATGAGCCGGATGAGGCTTTTGACCGGCGCCGCGCCGGTGCCGCCAGCGGCGATGACGAGCGGCCCGCTCCGAAGCGTGTCGAGAGGGAAACCGCGCCCGTAGGGCCCGCGGACATGGATGAGGTCGCCCGGGTGTTTGGCGCAGAGGGCGGCCGTCAAAGGGCCCACGGACCGGATCGTCATCTCGACGTGACCGGCCGCGAAATCGCTGACCGAGATCGGCGCCTCGCCGATGCGGGGGAGGGAGACCTCGAAAAACTGGCCCGGTTGAGGAGCGTCGGACGGGTTCTCGAAGAACAGCGTCACGTCCGTCGCGTTCTGCCGACGCGCGTCGAGAATCCGGACGGGGCGGGGGAGCCAGGTGCGCCTGTTCATGCCTGCGGCTCTCGGGCCACGGCGTCGGCCACCCGGTTGATACAGGTCGAAAACGAGATGTATTGGGGGCATTGATCGTCGCAGCGGCCGCAACCGACGCACATCGGGCGCCCCAGACGACGCTTGAAATCATGGATCTTGTGCATCACTCGGAAACGCATCCGGTCGCCGAACTTTTCGCGAATCCTGTGACCGCCGGCCATGTCGGCGAACCGATCGAGATGACAGCCCGTCCAGACCCTCCGGCGCTCGCCAAGGCGTTCGTCTTCGGAAAACGCCACGTCCTGGACCGCAAAGCAGGAACAGGTGACGCAGCTCGTGTTGCACCTGCCGCATGCAATGCATCGCGTATGATATTGATCCCACAGCTCGTGATGGAAAAAGTCACGTTCCCTGACGGCCTTCTCGAGACGCTCCGGATCGGGGAGGCGAACGGCGACGGCGTCGTTCTCGACCCCGCGCGGATCATATTCCGCCGGCTCGGCGGAGCCGGGAACGGCGGAGCGAAGATCGTCGGAACGCATGACGAGGGTGAACGAACCGTCCGTCTCCAGGCGAGCCGCCGCATGCCAGGCATCCGTCCTGTTCGTTCCCATGGCCTTGCAGAAGCAGTTTTCGAACGGCTTCAGGCACTCCATGAGAACGAACCTCACCCGTTCGCGTCGGCGGAGATAGTAGGGATCGGCGTGGGGGCCGTTGACGAGAAAGATCGCGTCCAGTCGGTCTATGCCGTGAATGTCGCACGCGCGCAGAAAGACGAGAGCCGGCCGGTCGAAAGGCGGCGACGGCAAACGCGTTTCCTCGCCGGAAAACTCCAGCATCGTTTCGGAAGGCGGAAACACGACTTCCTTCGGAGAACCGTCTGATTTGCGGTTCCAGACGATGTCGGCGGCCTTCCTGAACGTGCCATACCGGATGATATCTGTTTCGGAAAAACGGCCGCGGCCTTGTCGTCGGACCGGTCCGAAAAGATCGTGGGTCTCAGAGAGATGTTCCAGCCATGTAGCGAACTCCTCCGCCGCCAGACGAAAGGAAAACGGCCTGCCGGAATCCTGCCCTGAACCCATCTCAGTTCCGCTCCGTCGCGAGTTTTGCGAGTTCGGCGGTCAGCAGATGGATATGTCCGAGTTCCTCGGCGATGATGATCTCAATCTGCTCTCTGCCTTGGCGGAGCGGAACGAACTCCTGCATCGTCGAGTAGAAGACGACCGAGTCCTTTTCCCGGTCGATGGCGTATCTGAGCGCCTCGATGAGCCCGTTCGCACGTGCGAGTGCTTCAGGAATCGGGCCCGAAACCGGAAACACCCGCGTGTCGGCCATCGCCTTGAGATACAGGGCTTTTTCCTCCGGTGGCTCGAAGGGAACCGCAGGTTCTTCCGACAGGGTCCGGCGGAGAGCGTCGAACCGTTTTTCGTGCATCTGCTCCATCGCGGCCAGCCTCAGCAGAAGAGCTGCATGGGGGCGTCCCGCCGCGGAAGCGGCAGCCCTGGCATAGAACGAGGCGCCGTTTCGCTCGAACTCGATTGCCGTGGCGAACAGGTCGTCGACGCTCAGGTTCGGCATCATGCCTTGTCGCGGTCCTTTTCCTCTTTTTTCTTTTTCTTCTTTTCGAGCATCTCGTCGCTTTTCATGCCCGCGCTGTACAGCGTGGCGCGGTTTCGCCCGGTCTCTTTCGAGTAGTAGAGAGCGGTGTCGGAGCAGATGATCAGCTCGCCTTTCGTTCTGGCGTGGTCGGGATAGCTGGCGACGCCGAGCGAGACCGTGATCGGGACGTGCTGGCCGGCGATGCGGAAGTCGAACTCCTCGATGGCCGTCCTGATGCGGTTTGCCGGGGTCATGGCGCCTTCCCCGTCCTTCTCGGGACAGATGACGACGAACTCTTCGCCGCCGTACCGGGCCGGAATGTCGACCTCGCGCACGCTCTTCTCGAGGAGGCGGGCGACGGTCTTGAGCACCCGGTCGCCTTCGGGATGTCCGTACGTGTCGTTGAATTTCTTGAAATGATCGACATCGAGAATGATGAGCGAAACACGACTCTCATAGCGGTCGGCGCGCTGGAGCTCCTCGTCGAGGCGTTGTTGAAAATATCTATGATTATATAATTTAGTCATTTCATCCGTGACGGCGTATCGATACAGCCGGGCGTTTTCGATCGCGATCGCGGCCTGGTTGGACAGATTCAGGAACAGCTCGAAATCCTTCTTGCTGAAGCTACGGGGAATCGACCGCGAAACGTTCAGGACGCCGAGCAGTTTATCCTTCGCCTTGAGCGGCACCGACATGAGGGTGCCGCGCTGGATGGCCCCTTTCTTGATGGCGAGAAACGCGTGATCGCTTTCGACATCTTCGACGAACAGCGGCTGGCCGGACTCAACGACCCATCCTGCGACCGGCTCGCCGATACCGATGCGGGTTTCCTTCTGCACGTCTTCGGCGAGTCCGATGGCGACGCCGATCGACAGGGTCTTCTCGGCGTCGTCCACGAGCATGAGCGAGCCTTTTTCCGCCTTGATGACGCGAACGACCGTTTCGAGAATCATGTGCTGGAGCTGGGTGAAATCGAGGATCGAACTGATGGCCTTTCCCACCTCGTAGAGCGTGGATAGCTGGGTGATGCGGTAATCGAGGTCCTCCTTGGTCTGGCGCAGGTTCACCCGCATCTCGTCGAACGTCGAGGTCAGTTCGCCGATCTCATCCTGGGAGTTCGGCGTGATCGAGTGGCCGAAATCGCCCCGCCCAATGTGCCGGGCGCCTTCGATGAGGTTGAGCAGCGGCGCGACGAACGAGTTCGCGAGCAGCACCGCAAGGATCAGGGCCGCGAACGCGGTCAGCATCAGAAGCCTGATGATGCGCTCGCGAAGTTCGTAAGCGGCTTTGAACGCCTCCCCTTCGGGGATCTGGAGGATGATGGTCCAGTTCGGGGCCTGGTAGAAATCGAACTTTTTCAGCGAGATCGCGGTGATCAGATAGCGTTCGCTTCCGATGGTTCGGACGCCGGAAACGTCGTTGTCGACAGCCTCCGTCACGGAAATGGCGAGGGTTTTTACCTCATCCGACGATCGCGCGATGACGGCGCCGGCTTCGTCGAGAACCAGTCCCTGCGACTTCGACAGCTTGAGCGCGTTCTTGAGAAGATCTTTGATGTAGATCAGGTCGACTTCGGCGATCAGAACTCCGATGACGCCCTTTTCCTGGCTCTTGATCACGGCTTCGAGCGTCATGCAGGGATTGCCTTCCGGCGACGTGTAGACGTCCGAGAGAGACCCCTGGTAGGTGCGCTTGATGACGTTGGTGAATCGCCAGTCGGCCGGAAGCGCGGCACCCTGATTCGTCGTGGCGATGATCTTCTTGTCCGAGTCGACCAGGTAGATCAGCTTGAAGAACGGGTAGTATTTGACGAGCGCCGCGAAAAAATCGCCGGCCTCGACGGGGCGCAGGTTCTTGATCGTATCGAGATCGGAGATCGCTGTCAGGAGACGCCTCGTATACTCCAGATTTTCGTAGATCCCGTGGGCGAGAACGTTCGAAACCTCCCGGTGGCTTCGGGTCACTTCCTCGGTGATCACGCGCTTCTGCTCGTTGAACGCCTGCATGCCGAGGAACCCGACCGGAACCAAGGCCGTCAGCAGGATGATCAGGGTCAGTTTCAGACGTATGCCGAACGAAAACAGCCGAAAAAGACTCATGGCTTCTTCTCCGGTTCCCCGCCATACATGCCCAGCCGATCCTTCAGTGATTGAATATTCTCATCTATTGAAGGAAAGGACGGCTCGATCCGCCTGACCTGCTCGAACGATTCGAGGGCGTCCTTGAGCCGGTCGAGCGTCAGATAGAGGTTCCCGAGCTGGAACGATGCTTCGGCCGAATCGGGGTGTTCCGCGATGACCGAGGTGAAAAGAGAGATCGCTTCGTCACTCTGGCCGAGAAAACCGAGGGCCTGCCCCTTGACGATCTGCGCCTGCAGCTCGCCCGGAGCGACGGAGAGCACCTTGTCAGCGAGGGCGAGGGCCTGGGCGAAATCCCCGTCGATCATGGCCGTGAGAGCGGCGGCGAGAATGTCGGCCGGATACTCCGTGACGCGCTTGGCGACCTCACGGGCGATCTGCGGCTGATCGGCGGAGGATATCCTCGCGAGAAACTCCTGCTCCTCGCAGCGCCTCACTTCTATATCGACGACTTCGGAATACGTCGAATCCAGTTCCCTCAGTTTGAGAAGATGCTGTTTCGCCTTGGCGAACTGGCGCTCGTCTCGATAGATGATGCCGAGATTCTGATGGGCCTGGACGTGCGACGGGTTCAGCTGGAGGACTTTCTCGTAAAACGGGATCGATTCGCGGCGCCGGCCGATCTGGGCGAGCGCGACGGCGACGTTGAAGATGGCGTCGACGTCACGCGGATTCGCCCGGATGACGGCGTCCCACTCGTGAATGGCTTCCTGGACCCGGCCGATCTTCATGAAGATCAGACCGAGATTGAACCGGGAAAACGTGTGCTTCGGCTCAAGTTCGACCGCCTTGCGATAGGCATCGATCGCGCCCGTGAGATTGTTCATCTTGTGGTGAAACACGCCTTTGGTAGAGTGAAAATCGGCGTTTTTCGGCTGCGCTGCGATGGCTTTATCGATATGCTCGAGCGCCTTGTCGTAACGGCCGCGCTCGAAAAGATCCATCGCGGCCTCGTAGTAGCGCTGGGCGTATGTCGCGTTTCGGTCTGCCATGATCTCCCCTTGTCGGTTGCGGGAGCTATTATAGTCGATCCGGTCTGCCCGCGCAAACATCGAACATCGGGAGGCCGGCTTGAAGACCGGGGAAAAAGCCGGTATACTCTTCCCCATGACGCAATCTTCCGCTGAATCGACGGCTTCCCCCCATTCCCCGGCCGCAGTGCCCTCTGCAGCGAAGCCAGGCGAGGCGCGCGGATACGACGAGATGTGGGCGGGCGGCTGGATTTGCCTGCTCGTCACGGTGTATCTGTGCGGGGCGTTCCTCAACTCCCTGATGCGATGGCTCGCCTACGGCGCCCTCTGGGACCTCACAGGACTGATTCTCTCCGGCGTGCTCGCCTGGGCCGGTTACTACTGGACCATCTCCGAGTCCGCCATACAGCCTTACGGGAAGCGCGTCGCGGCGGCCATCTGCCTGCTCGTAGCCTGGGCCCTCGTTTTCCCGGCCCTGATGTGGACCTGCGGATTCCAGTAAGCGAACCCCGGACCGTCTCCCCGCTCAGCGCTTCGTGGTGATCGTGAACCGCGAAACCAGCGAGTGGAGCTCGTCCGCGAGACGCGCCAGATCCTCGGTCGAACTCGAGATCTGAGAGACGGTCGTCGTCTGCTGTTCGACGGACGTCGCGACGATGCCGGTGCGCTCCGACGTCGATTTGGTCAGTTTTGTAATATCCTCGACGGTTCGGCTCATCAGGACGGAGTTTTGGGACTGCTCGGCGGAAATCTTGCTGATGTCGCGGATCTTCCGGTTCACGTCGTTGATATTGTCGATGATATTGTCCAGGCTCAGGCTCACGTCCCGGATGACCTTGATCCCTTCGTCGACGCGACTGCGCCCCATCTGCATCGAGTCGGCGGCGTTCTGCGTCTTGTTCAGGATGTTCTCGATTCTCGTTCCGATGGCCTCGGCGGCTTCCGCCGACTCCTCGGCCAGTTTCCGGACCTCTTCGGCGACGACCGTGAAACCCTTTCCCTGTTCGCCGGCGCGGGCCGCTTCGATCGCGGCGTTCAGGGCCAGCAGGTTCGTCTGGCTGGCGATCGCGGTGATCGTGTTCACAATCTCGTTGATCTGCTGGGAGGCGGTGTTCAGATCGAGGATGACCTGGGTTGCGACGTCGACGGACTCCTTGACGCGACCGATCATCTCGACGGATTTCTTCACCGTGACTCCGCCCTTTTCAGCGGCTTCCGACGTGGTGTTGGCCGAGACGACGGCCGTCTCGGCGAGTTGGGCGACCTGCTGCGCCGACAGCGCGAAATGCTCGACCGAGGTCGAAGTCGTTTCGAGATTTCCGGCGACCTCGACGGCCGATGCGTTGATCTCGTTCACGTTCTTGGAAATGTCGAGAAGCGTGGCCGCCGACTCGACGGAGGCCGAGCTCAGTTGCTGAGAGCTGGTCGCGAGATCGTTGCTGGTGCTGAGAACCTTCGAGATCATGTGACGGATGCCGCCGAGCATGCGGTTGAAACTCTCGGCGAGCCGCTGGAATTCGTCGCGGGTGTTGATGTCGAGGCGCGTTTCGAGCATGCCCTGCTCCGCCTCGCCCATCGCTTTCATGATCCGTTCGAGCGGGACCGATATACCGGTCGAAATAAACCACGTGAACCCGATGGCGAACAGGATGATGAAGGCGGGAAGGATCCATTTCAGCCAGTCGAGAGCCGCGAAGACGGTTTTCAATTCGAGCTTGACCCGGCTGGCCTCGGTGATGCCGAAATAATCGCCGATCCTTTTCATCGAAACCTGGACGGCCTCGAGTTGCTCGCGAACGGCGAAGGAAACGGCGGTGAAACTGGCCGTGGAAAGGGGGAGGGGGGCCTGGAACGTGGCATCCGCAAGGTCGAACACCTGCGACATGCTTTTGAAGGCTTCGTCGGCGAAGACGAGGATTGGGCCGGCCGAACTGCCGAGTTTCTGCGAAACGATGTCCTTGATCGCTTCCGTTCCCTGCACTGCCCGCTCCCGCGCGTCCTTGAACGTCTTCATCATCTCCGGATCCTGGCCCGTGTGGCTGATCTGCAGAAAGGCGAGCCCGGCGACGACCACGTCGCCCGTCCATTCCTGCGTCTTCGCCATGACGGGGATCTGCCCGCCCTGCATCTGGTCGACGATGTTGCGGAGACGCTGGAGGAGATACCCGGAGGAAAAGACGACGGCGATGAAGATGATGAGGATGAAGAGAAATCCCCCGAGAATTTTCCGGCTGATCGAAAAGTTTTTCATGGCCGGCCGGTCGTCCTGTCGCCTGCGGGGGAGAGGCTCGTGTCGAGCTGGAAGTGCGGGACGAACAGGTCCTGGAAGAGACTGATCGCATACTCGTCGGTCATGCCGGCCAGGTAGTCGACCAGCGTCCGTTTCAGGGACTGTCCGGCCGGCGGCTGGTGCTTGAGCCGCGCCTGGAGATCCTCGGGATGCGACAGGAACCAGTGCGCCATCTGCCGGAGCAGTTCCTTGGACTTTTCTACGGCGGAATCGATGCCGGGGCGCGGATACACCTTCGAGTAAAGGAAGTCGCGCAGCTGCTCGGTGGCGTCTGCGACGGCCGGGCTCATCGTGATGCCCTCGGCGTCGGCGCTCGACGCGATGATGTCCTTCACCATGGTGTGGATGCGGACCGAGTGGCGTTCTCCGAGAAGACTGACCGGCGCCGGAGGAAGGTCTTCGTGCCGGATGACCCCTGCGCGAATCGCATCGTCTATATCATGATTTATATATGCAACGAGATCCGAAAGACGGACGATCTGCGCCTCCATCGTGAGCGGGGCGTCGGGGCCGTTGAGGACGAGCGAGCCCTTGCGACCCTTGCTGTGCTTGCCGATGCCGTCGACGACTTCCGCCGTCAGGTTCAGGCCCGCGCCGTTCTTCTCGAGAACGGTGACCACGCGAACGCTGTGCGAGGCGTGATGGAAGCCGGTCTCGCTGATCTCGGCCAGCACCTGCTCGCCCGCGTGCCCGAAGGGAGTGTGGCCGAGGTCGTGGCCGAACGCGATCGCCTCGGTCAGGTTTTCGTTGAGGCGCAGACCGCGGGCGATGCTGCGCGCGATGCCGACGACTTCGAGCGTGTGCGTCAGACGGGTTCGGAAATGGTCGTTCGTGGGAGAGAGGAACACCTGTGTCTTGTGCTTGAGGCGGCGGAACGACTCGCTGTGGATGATCCGGTCGGTGTCACGCTGGAAGCAGGTGCGCATGAAGCACTCCTGCTCCGGAACGGCGCGTCCGCGACTGTTGCGGGCCAGGCAGGCGCGCGGACCGAGGGTCCGGGCCTCCTGCTCTTCCATCAGGCGGCGGATCGAGTCGTCGTGAATCGGGCTGTGAGTCATTCCGTGCGTGAAGACGGTCTTCGGGAACCGTCAGGAGACGATGTCGAGAATCAGCGACTGCGGCTGAACCGGCTTCGATTCGAGCCGGAAGGCGGCGCGGAGGCGCTCGAGCGCCTTCGCGTTGTCGCGGTCGGGATCGATATGGACCTGGGCGAGCGGCTCGCCCTGCTTGACGCTGTCGCCGACATGCTTGACCAGTTCGAGACCGACCGCCATGTCGATCTTCGACTCCTTGGTCTCTCGGCCCGCGCCGAGCATCATCGCCGCGAGGCCGATCTCCTCGCACTCGATCGCGGCGACATGTCCGTCGCGGTCCGAGACGAGCGGGACGATCTTCTTCGCGGTCGGCAGTTTCTCGGGATGCTCGATCATCGATGCGTCGCCGCCCTGCATCTTCACCATCTCGACGAACGTGGCGAACGCCGCACCCGAGGCGAGAACCTCGGCGACTTTCGCGCCGGCTTCCGCCTGCGTCAATTTCGAGCCGGGAGCCATGAGCAGCGCCTCGCGAGCAAGGGCCTTGACCAGTTCGACCAGGTCGGCGGGCCCCTTCCCGCGAAGCGTGTCGATCGCTTCCTTCACCTCGAGAGCGTTTCCGATCATGCGGCCGAGCGGCTCGTCCATGTTGGACAGCACCGCCGCGACCTTGCGCCCGGCCTGCTTGCCGATCTTGACCATCGTCTTCGCCAGTTCGCGAGCGTCGGGAAGCGTCTTCATGAAGGCGCCGCTGCCGACCTTGACGTCGAGCACGAGGCCCTGGTTGGCCACGGCGAGCTTCTTCGACATGATCGAGGCCGCGATCAGCGGGATCGAGTCGACGGTCGCCGTGACGTCGCGAAGCGCGTAGATCTTCTTGTCGGCGGGAACGAGGTTGCCCGTCTGGCCGACAATAGCAACACCTATTTTATTTACGGCGTCGATGAACCGCTGCGACGGCAGGTCGCAACTGAAGCCTGCGATCGATTCGAGCTTGTCGATCGTGCCGCCGGTGTGGCCGAGGCCCCGGCCAGACATCTTGGCGACCTTGAGGCCGAGCGCCGCCAGCACGGGGCCCAGCACGAGGCTGGTCTTATCGCCCACGCCGCCGGTCGAGTGCTTGTCGACGGTGAAGCCCTCGATGCCTTCGAGTCCGATGAGATCGCCGCTGAGGCGCATGGAATCGGTGAGCCAGAAGGTCTCCTGCTCGTCCATGCCCTTGAAGAAGACGGCCATCAGGAAGGCGGACATCTGGTAGTCCGGCAGACTCCCGTTCACAAACCCGTCGACGACGAACTTCACTTCCTCGGCGGTCAGTTTCTTCCCGTCGCGCTTGCGCTTGATGACGTCATAGGCTCGCATCTCGATCTCCTCGGTTGCTCGTGTTCCGGCTGATCAGCGGCGGATTCGGGCCAGCTTGATCTCGTTGACCATGTAGCATCGCTCGAACAGTTGGCAGTCGCAGCACTTCTGCTGCTGTTCGGGCTTGTCGATCTTCATCGAATCGTACGTCATGCCGGTCTGGTTCCATTTGCCGAAATAATCCGTGCCGAAGCATTTCGGAAGAGAGGTCGGAGTTGTCGGGCCCGTCATTGGCGTTCTCCTGTCTTGTTGTTGTCGATCGATCACCCGCGCATTCCCCCGTGAACCGGAAAAACGTGGTCGCGGGTGCGTGAGTGCACGTAACGGCAGTTGCGATGTCGTGAATATACCACAAGCCCCCGGGAGCGTCCATGAATCTCTCCCGGGGCGGAAGGGATCGGGGCGGACGTCTCATGGACCGGACCGGGTCAGTTCCTGTTCCGCTTCTGCCAGAAGCTCCGGGGTGTTGATGTTGCGTCTGATCCAGGGGTCGTTCGACACGACGTGGGTGATCAGATCCGGGTGTCGCTGCAACACCAGCTTCGCGCCGGCCTCGAGAGGGCACGAGAGCAGTTCCTCGCGCGCCCAGGCCGGAAAATAGCTCGGGTGGCCCCGCCGTTCCCCGTCCGAAGGCGCGACGATCCTCTCGGCATCGATTCCGATCGCATCGAGAAGGGCTTCGAGCGTGGAAACGGCCACGAGTGGATGATCGACCGGCCAGAGCAGAAAGCCCCTTCCCTCGGGGATTTCCGCCAGCGCAAGGCGTATCGAGCTGAGCGGACCGTCGCCCGGCGCCGGATTGACGATCCACCGTCCTCCGAACCGGAAAATCGCCTCGCGCCCCTCGTCATCATGCGCCTGGCCGACGAAACAGAGCGGCCCGAGCCTGTCGCGTACACCCGAGAGCCGTGCCAGCAGGTGTTCCAGAAACGTCCTGCCGGCGATGACGAGATGCTGCTTGGGACGGCCCATGCGGCTCGAGTGGCCCGCGAGAAGGCAGATGACGGCGGGCCCGGAGGAGCAGCCCGAAGCGGTTCGTGACATGGGAAAATGATAAAGCGGTTGGTCGATCCTGTCAAAGCCGCGTGTGACCGCGATGAACGAGCCTCCTTGAAAGGGTGGGGGAAAGTTGGTACCATATTCGCGTCTCGCGACAAGATGAGATGATGCGGGGCAAATTGCCTGAAAAGGGGAATTGATCGATGTCGCAGGTGGATCTGAAGAGTTTCATCCCGAAGGAGCCCGAAACGCTGTACGATCTCAAGATCAACTCCGAGATCGTGAACGACATGATCTTCAAGGAACTGCACATTCACGGGAAGCGCACCCCCCGACAGATCGGAAAGTCGCTTCGCGTCAAGCCTGATATCATCCAGAAGCTGATCAACGACCTCAAACAGCAGGAAATGGTCGGCATGGTCGGCGGCACCGGCATGGGCTCCGACTACCAGTACGGTCTGTATCCCAAGGGAATCGAGCGCGCCAAGAACATCTACGAGCGCGACTCGTATCTCGGCGCCGCCCCGGTCGGATTCGAGGAATACGTCCGCATCACCAAGGATGTGCTCGCCGCGAACAAGAAGAGTTTCTCGATCAACCAGAAGATCCTGACCGAGAAGTTCGCCCACCACCTCGGCTACAAGGACGTTCTGATCCAGATCGGCCAGGCCGTCTGCGCCAGAAAGCCCGCCTTCGTCTACGGCTTTCCGGGAAACGGCAAGACCTTCCTGTGCAGCAACGTCGTGCGCCTGCTTCCGCCGATGATCGTGCCGTATGCCGTCGAAGTCGGCGGCCAGCTCGTGCGCATGTTCGATCCGAGCTGCCACCAGGCCATCGAGAACGTCGACCTGGAAGGGCTCGATCAGCGCTGGGTCGTCGTCCATCCGCCGATGATCACCGCCGGCGGCGAACTGACGCTCGAAAACCTCGAGGTCGTATATAACAAAAAATATGGCTGTTTCGACTCGCCGCCCCAGGTCAAGGCGACCGGCGGCGTCCTGCTTATCGACGATCTCGGACGCCAGCGCTGCAACGTCGAAGACATCTTCAACCGCTTCATCATCCCGCTCGAAAACAAGGTCGATTACCTCGTTCTCGGCGGCCAGCGCATGGAAGTGCCGACCGACGAAATCGTCCTGTTCAGCACCAACCTCGATCCGATGAAGATCGTCGACGACGCGTTCCTGCGCCGCCTGCCTTACAAGATCAACGTCCGCAACCCCACCGTCGAGGAATACACGGCGATCTGGAAGTCGTATGCCGAAAAAATCGGCCTGAAGTTCGACCCGGCGAACATCGAGTCGCTGATGGGGCTCTACAAGCGCGATCGGCGCGGCCTCCGGGCGGTCCATCCCCGCGACATCCTCAACATGGTCTTCGACAAGAAGCGGTTCATGGAAAACGCCGACACGACGATCACGCCGCAGGAGCTTGAAGACGCCTACGGCATCTACTTCGTCTCCAAAATGACGCTGGTCGAGGATATCCAGTAACCGAGGAGTTATGGAGCCGCTTTCGCAGGTGAGATTCATCCGCGGAAGCGGCCGTCCCTTTCTATGTCATTGAATCTGCTGCCGATCATCGACGCCGCGTTCATCGGCCTCATCGCCGGATGGGCGTCGTGGCTGTCTCTGCGGGGCGGCGTCCCGTGGGGTTTCGGCGGCGAGTTTCTCCAGACGACCCTCACCGTCGGCCTGCTCGGTGCGATCCTGATCGGTGGCGAACAGGCCGTGACGGCTCTCTGGCATGAAGGCCGGATGCGAAAGGCGGGGCAGCGGTTTCTCGCCGCCGCCGCTGTCGGACTCGCCGTCTCGATGGTCTCCACGGTCCTGTTCGCCCTCCTCGGCGAATGGGCGGGGCTTGCGAGGCGCTCGCCCGAGATCCTCCTGCGCCTGCTGTGGTGGGCGGTCTTTTCCGTCGCCCTCGCCGCGTCCCGCGGCATCGTGATGAGCGCGCCGAAGGCGGCCTGCCAGGCCTTCATGGGCCTCGCGCCCGCGCTGATCCTCGCCGGGCTCACGGCCGACATGGTTCTTTTCCCGCGCGGCGTCTGGGTCGGCGGGTGTCTCCTGATCGGAATCGGAGCCTCCCTCGGACCGGCCCTCGCGGTGGAATTGTTGAAAGAATCCTGGATCGAGGAGTCCGTCGCCTCCGGTTGGCCGGTGCAGTACCGGCTCGAGACCGAGGAGATCCTGGCCGGTTCCGATGACGGCTGCGATCTGAGCATCGACGAAGGGCCGGCCCAATGGTTCGTCATCACTGAACACGACGGCGTGCATGTCCTCGAGTGCCTCGATGAAACGCCCGTCTCCTTCATCGGCGGCCGCTACCGCTATAGGCCGCTCGTGGACGGCGACGTGATGATGCTCGGCGAGCGCAATTTTATCTATAGAAACAGATATTCAAGGTCCCGGGACGCCCTCGCCGAGACCGTCGACGGGGTCGGTTGACGATGCCCGGCGCGGGAGGGCCCGAACGGAAGACGCGACGGCGGGGAAGCGGCTTCCTCTGCAGGAACGAATTTCATCTGGATGAGGATCGAGTATGAACAGAAAACATGATGCCCCCGTCAGTGCGATGCCCCACGAGGACAGCTGGGCCGCGTTCCTCGAATCGTTGTATGCGCCGCTCCCTGGGCTTCGCGAGATGGCCGTTTTCGAGTTGCCCGTCTGGCACAAGCTCGGCCGGGACGTTTCCGAGGTGACGGCGATCTCAATGCGGGATCCCGAACCCCTCGTCTGCCGCGCCGCAGCGGTCGTCGCCGGCCGGTTGCGTCTCGATGCGGAGGTGATTCTGCAGGCTCTGTCGGAACGGCTTCAGACGGAACAGGATCCCCTTCTCCGCCGGACGATGGCGACCGCGTTGTCGCGCATCGGCCGACCCGGGTTGCCGATGCTGGTTCAGCTCCTTCGGGACCGGGACGCGTTCGTCAGGAATTTCACCGCCACGGCACTGGGCGATGCCGGGCCGGATGCGATCCCACTGCTCCTCGATGCGCTGAACGACGACCAGATCAGGACGTTCGCGGCCCCGGTTCTCGCTCATGTCGGGAGTGACGCGATTCCCGGCTTGCTGAAACTGCTGGATGCTCCTGAAGAGGCTGTTCGACAGTCGGTCATCGAAACCCTGGAGCATATCGGCCCGTTGTCGGTCGAGCCACTCGTCGAGGCGGTCCGCTCCGGCGCCGTCAGTCGCAGGAACGGCGCCGCGGCGCTGAGTCATTTCGGCGGAAACGCCGTTGCGCCGCTCGTTCGTCTCATGCGGGAAAACGACGTGTCGATGCGATGCTGGGCCGCCGACATCGTCGTCCAGATCGGCCGGCCCGCGGTCCCCTCGATCATCACGCTCCTGCGGGAAGAGCATGTCGGCATCTCGTATCTCGCCGGCGAAACGCTCGTGCGGCTCGGCGCCTGCGCGATCCCCGAGCTCGTCCAGTCCCTCGGCACGGTCACCCGCTCCGTTCGCTGGATCGTGGCGAACATCCTGGGCCGGCTCGGCGAGGAGGCCGTCCATGCTCTCGAAAAGGCCGTCGTCGAGGGCGACCCGCTCACGCGCGAAGCCGCCGCGCACGCGCTCGGCGAGATGGGAAGCGTCGCCTGCGTCGCCCTGCCGACCCTCGAAGGCCTGCTCGAAACCGAGCAGGAGCCCTTCGTCCTCGAAACCGTCCGCCGCGCCGTCGAACGCCTCCAGCACTTCGAGTGAACGATACGTCACCACAAATATACTCCATTGAATAAAACGAGGTTTTCAGGAAGGCATCAGCAGATGAGAGGCAGATGAAAGCCTGATGAAGAGCAGATATTGATTCCTGCAGAATGAAAACCACCCGTTCGCCCTGAGCCTGTCGAAAGGCGAAATGAGGAATCATCGGCAAGTGGCTGTTCGTGCTTCGACAAGCTCAGCACGAACGGAGACACGAAGCTGGTTTTTGATATGCAGGACTCAATAAGAACGAACGTCTGAAACGAGCTTTTTTCGCGAGGGATCGGAAACTCCAGGGGAAGAAGGTTTTCGGAGTTTCATCTGCGAAATCCGCTTCATCAGCGTCACCTGCGGATTGGTTCTCGAAGTGAAACACACATGCCAGGCACAAAAAAAATCGGATGTTCTTCGTGCCTTTGTGACGTCGCGGTGTGTTTCGCCCTGCGTCAGGAGCGGCGGGCGACGGCCTCAGGCGGTTCCTCGTCGCGGATCAGGGCCAGGAGCCAGAGCAGGCACTCGACCGTGAGAATGAACCCCTTCTTCACGCGCAGCCGCAGGCCGCCTTTCCGCGTCACCGTGATCGTCACCGGGCCGAGCGGAGAATCGACGAGGCCGGAGACGTTCTCGATCCCGTGATTGCGCGGGTCGATAACATTGTATTCGGTATAGCTTTCGATGAGCCCCGCGAGACGCGCCCGCCGGACTTCCTTGTCCTTCGGGTTGGTCAGCACGATCGCCTTCGTCTGGCTGAGGCGGTCCTGGAGTTGGCTCATCTGCCGGAACTCGAACTCCATCTGCGTCACTCCGTAGCCCGAGGCGGCGGAGAGCACGTTCGAAAGCCCCTTTCCCGGTCCGCTTCTTCCCATCGTGAACATGCAGTTCTCGAGCAGCAGGAACTCGGTGCTCTCGATCTTCTTGAACAGCGTTTTCGTCGTGATCCCGTCGACGAGATGCTCGACCTCGAACGGAGTGACGCACGAGTAGAAGCCGCGGATGATCTTCTTGTTCGCGTCGCAGTCGTGGAAACCGGGAATCTCGGGATCGATCGAGAAAACGTCGGTTTCCCCCGAGAGTTTCTTGAAGAAACCCGGAATATCGTCGATCCGGGCGTTCCAGCATTTGAGGGAAACGGATGAACCGGGAACTTCGATTTCGTCGATCGCCATCTGCACGACTCCTGCGCTTGAGCTTGGGCCGTCATTCTACCCTCTCTCCCGCGGTTCGACAAGTGGCCGCGCACCGCCGCGCACGTCCGCCCGTCGTCCGGTTTTGTTCCCTTGGCCGTGCGGGCGGATCGTGAAAAGTATGAAAAAATAGTGTATAATGGTAATTAGATGGCCGTTCCAAACGCCAAACCGTGCGACTTTGAGTTGAGGTGTCTATGAAATCACTCGTGACGTTTCTCGTTGCTGTCGTGTGTCTCGCCGGAAGTCTGAACCCCGCCCGGGCGGCCGAAGAGCGCATTCTGTTCATGGCCGGCGCCGCCGCGCAACCTGTCGTGGAGCCGCTCGCCAAAGCCTTCGAAGCCGCAACGGGCATCAAGGTCGACGTCTCGATCGGCGGATCTGGGATGTTGCTTTCGCAGATCAAGCTGTCCAGGCAGGGAGACGTCTACTTTCCGGGCTCGATCGACTTCATCGACAAGGCGGCAAAAGAGGGATTGATCGACGAGTCCACCGTCACGCCGGTCGTCTACCTCGTTCCGGCCATCAATGTGCAGAGGGGAAATCCCCGCAACATCGCCTCGCTCAAGGATCTCTGCCGCCCCGGCCTCAAGGTGGCCATCGCCCACCCCGAAACCGTGTGCCTCGGTGTCTTCGCCGTCGAACTCGTGGAACGGTTGTTCACCCCGGAAGAGAAGCGGGCGTTCCGGGCGAATCTCGTGACATACACGGAAAGTTGTGAAAAAACCGCTGCCGCCATTTCCCTGAAAACGGTCGATGCGGTCATCGGCTGGAGCGTGTTCGAACACTGGAACCCCGAACTGATCCAGTCGGTCAAGTTGCCCCCCGAGGAGGTCGTCCGGATCAGCTACCTGGCCGTCGCCGTGACGAAGAACTCACGCCATGTCGAGGCCGCGAAAAAGTTCGTCGAGTTCATGAAATCCCCGGAAGGGCTTGAATTCTTCAAGAAATTCCACTATTTTACGACCCCCGGTGAGGCGCTCGAGTATCTCGGGGCGGAGAGGCCGGTCGGGGGAGCTCCCTACGAGGTCCCGGCCGAATGGATGAAATAGCCCGGGGGAACGGCATGTGCTGAAGAAACTGACCATCGGGATCGCGTTTGGCATATTCGCGCTGTATCTCGTTCTGGTGTTGAGCCTCTTCGCGTTCATCGACCCGCTCAGACTCGCCCGGGCCCTCGCTTCGGAGCGCGTGTGGTTTTCGATGATGCTCAGCCTGAAAGCCGCGGTGATCGCAACGCTCCTCTCGATGGTTCTCGCCGTTCCTTCCGCCTACGCTCTTTCCCGATACGATTTCGCGGGAAAGCGGACCGTCGATCTCCTGCTCGAGCTGCCGCTCGTCGTGACGCCCATCGCCCTGGGGGCCATGGTGCTGATTTTCTTCCAGACGAGGGTCGGCGAGTTCGCGCAGACGCACGGCGTGACGTTCGTGTTCGAATTTCCAGGGATCATCCTGGCGCAGTTTTTGACCACGGTCGGAATCGCCGTGCGCACGATGAAGAATACGTTCGACGCCATCTCGCCCCGATACGAGATGGTTGCCTGCACGCTGGGGGCGACGCCGCTCCGGGCTTTTCTGACGGTCACGCTGCCCATGGCGAAAACCGGCATCCTGGCGGCGACGATCCTGACGTTCTCGAAATGCATCGGCGAGTTCGGTGCGACCATCATGCTGGTCGGAGCGATGCCGATGAAGACGGAAACCCTTCCGATCTCGATTTTCATGCGCGTCGGAAGCGCCGACATCGAAGGAATGGCGCTGATGATCCTCATTCTCGTCTCTCTCGGGTTTTCGGTCCTGTTCGTTCTCAGGTTCGTGCTGACGGTGCGGTATGATTGAGTTCCGCGAGGTTAGCGCCGTCGTCGGTTCGTTCCGGCTCGATTCAATATCGCTGAAAATACCTCGGGGCGACTGCCACGTCATCGTCGGCCCGACGGGCGCCGGAAAGACCTTTCTCCTGGAAACCCTGATCGGACTGCGCTCTCCCGAGACGGGCTCGATCCTGCTCGAGGGCCGCGAGATAACGGGGGTCCCGCCGCACAGGCGGCGGATCGCCTTCGTGCCGCAGGACACCTGCCTGTTTCCGACGATGACGGTTCGCGACAACATCCTCTACGGCGTCCGGGCCAACGCCATCGATCCCGCCGAAGTCGCGCCGTTCCTCGATCACCTGGTGGAGTTCCTGCGCATCGGCAACCTGCTCGACCGGTGGCCGCAGAACCTCAGCGGCGGCGAGAAACAGCGCGTGGCGCTCGCCCGGGCGCTGGTGACGAAGCCCGTGCTGCTCGTCCTGGACGAACCGTTTTCCGCCATTGACCACTCGTTCCGCGAGGAGATCCGCCGCCTGCTGAAAAGCCTCCTCGAAGAATTCCGGATGACGACGCTGATCGTCACCCACGATCACGACGAGGCGTTTTTCCTCGGAAATCACATCTCGATCATGATGGACGGCAGGATTCTCCAGAGCGGAAGCCGGGATGACATCTACTCGTATCCCCGCTCGTTCGCGGCCGCTTCGTTCTTCGGCATCAAGAACGTCTTCCCGGGAAAGGTGCTCGAGATAACCGAGACGGGCGTGACGCTCCTCTGGGAAGACATTCGCCAGACGGTCGCCGTTCCCTGCCGCTGCCGGCAAAAATACGCGGCCGGCCAGGCCGTCCATTTCGGGATTCGGCCGGAAGCCGTTTACGTCATGAGGGCCGACAGGCGGCAGGATGACAAGCAGAACGTTTTTCCGGGAACGATCTCGAAGATCTTCCTGCGCGGAAAAATGCACACCCTTCTCGTCGAAACCGGCTCGGAGACGAAGGTCCAGATCGAGATCGACATCCACGACGCCGCGATCCGGAAAATGGGCCTGCGGGAATCCATGGAGATCCGGATCAGCCTCGAGCCGAAAGGGATTTTCCTGATTTCGGGGTAGGTTCCCCGCGACGACGGCCATTCCCGCGAGATCTCCCGAAGGACCGGCGTGCAATCGACAGGCTGCGCACGAACGGTGTCGGGCATTCCGGTGATTGTCCCGCTCCTCGTGGGACGATGAGGAAGAGGGGCTTTCCCCCGGTGCGGCGGTATGGTACTGTGTGATTCGACGAACCAATCCTGCCCCGGGAGGTAACATATATCGTGAATCATATACAAAAACGCAGGGCCGCCAGACCGCTGCCGGCGCTGCCCGTGCTGCTCGTTCTCGCCGTCCTCGCCGTCCTGCCGGTGATCGCGGCGGCGCAGGAGCCCGGAACGACGGGCGATCCGATCGTTTCCAAGAGCTACCTCGACCAGTTTTTCCGGTTCCGCTCCGTCGTCATTCCCAAGGGGGACACGGTCCAGCTGACCCCGGGGGCGCTCGTCGTCGTGCGATCCGGCAAGCTGAAGATTCGTGCGCCGCGAGGGAAAAGCCTCATCGACCTGACCGACGGGAAGGAACTTGCGGCGGAGACGTTCCTGCCCGCGTTCCACCTGGTCCTGGTTCCCGAGACGCCCGGCCTTCTCCTCGAAGCACAGAGCATGAGCCTGGTGCTGGCGATGGGATTGCATCCGGAACGCTGACCGGACGACGCAGCCCCGTATGGAAACGCGATCCCCCACCTTGCCCGGCGACGCTTCGCATGGTATGCCAAAAAGTATAATAATACTCATTATACTCGTCCTGCCGGGCCTGCTGGCGGGAGGGGGGCGCGATCTGCTCCGATGGCGTGCCGAGGCGCGCGATACCTTTATCGAGACCGTCATGGATTTCGACGAGCTTCGGACGCTTGCCCGCCAGGAGGGCTGGAGGCTCCAGGAGATGCTCGTCGCCGCGGCCGAGCGCGGGGCGAGTTCCGTCGGCATTTCGGAAGACACTCTCCATTCGCTCGAAACCGAAGGCCGGATCTCCATCCTCAATCTTGCCGACCTGCGCCAGATGGCCGTGGAGGGAGATGTCGCGTCGTACGGGACCGAGATCGTCGAGCCGCAGGGCGCCCTCTGGATCTGGTCCCAGGAGAGCGGCCTCCTGGACCGCATCGAGCACCATCTGGGCTGGAAACTGCCGGGCGGCCGCGTCCGCCGGGTCAGCCTGAACCTGCTCATCGTCCGCAGATCGGGCGAGGATTTCAAAACCCGCGTCGGTCTGGGTTTTTCGAAAGAGTATCTGAGCCTGGCGCGCGAGTGCGGCCTCGGGATCGTCCTGAGAATATACAACCATCCCGGCCTGACCGCGGGCGCCATCCGCTCGATGATCGCCGGCCTGCCCGATCCGGCCGATGTTTCGGCGATCGTCTTCGCCGAAGAGGAGGTGCTCGGAAGCCGCGGCGCCCTCGCCGCAACCATCGACGAGCTGACGCACCGTTCCTACCGGATCGGCTGGGTCGAGTTCAACGACCAGGACGGCATGGATGCCCTGTTGGAGGGCCTTCGCGGAAAGCGCCCCTTCGTGCGGGTCCACAGCATCGGCCGGAAGGAGCTCGACGAGAATTATAATGTATCGCGTGCTATTGCCAGGTGGGTGAGGGCCGTCCGCGAGCGCCGCCTGAAGATGCTGTACATGCGGTGCTTCTTCCAGGACAAGAAAAAATTCATCGGGGACCTCGTCCAGTTCAATCTCGATTACCTCGGCGCCGTCGTGAAGCGACTGCAGGCCGACGGTTTTCAGATCCCGAGGCTCGACGAACAGCGCCGGGACGAGCCCCGGCACATGGTCGGAAAGGCGTCGCCGGCCGAGCGCCTGGCCATCGGCCTCGCTCTCCTGCTCGGCGTTCCCCTCCTGCTTGCCGCCACGAGATGGCGGTATCCCGCCGAACGCGATATCTGGCTGACGTTCGGCGTTGCCGCCGGCGCCTGGAGCATCCTGCCGGTTCCGCTCTTCATCGCGTTCGCCGGCCTCGTCGGCGCGATCGCCTGGTCGACGCTCGGCTGCATCTGGGCCATGGGCGCAAACGAAGCCTCGATGGCAGCGGGGAAGCCGGCGTCGTTCGGTGGCCTCGCAGGCTTCTTCCTGCGCCTGTCACTGCCGGGCTTCCTCGGCGGCGCCCTGGTCGCGGCCCTGCATGCCGAAACGATCTACCTGCTCAAGTTCGAGCAGTTCCGCGGCATCAAACTGGCTTTCATCGCGCCGTTGGCCTGGACGGCGGTCTGGGCGCTGCGCCGGTACGGCGGCGGCCTGCTGACGCTGTTCGCGCGGCCTCTGACGGTCAGAGAGCTGTTCATCGGTCTCGCGGTCGGCGGCGGAACCCTGCTGTATCTGCTGCGGTCGGGAAATGTCACGTTCCTCAAACCGTCGGCGATGGAGGACATCGGCCGGACGTTCCTGGAAAACCTGCTGATCGCGCGGCCCCGGAACAAGGAGTTCCTGATCGGGTATCCGGCGGCGCTGTTCTTCCTGTTCTTCAGGCGCCGCGGCGTTTCCGAAATCCTTCCCGTGCTCGCCCTCTTCATGCAGATGGGCCAGGTCTCGCTGGTCAACACGTTCTGCCATTTCCACTCGCCCCTGTCGCTCGCGTTCCTGCGCGGATTCAACGGCCTCTGGACGGGCCTGCTCACGGGAGCGGCGTTGCTGGCCGTCTATCTTGTCTGCCGGGTCCTGGCCTGCGCGGGGTGCAAAAGCGACAGGAGCGTCCTGGTCGGGTATTTCGGCTTCGGAAACCTGGGGGACGAACTGCTGTGGCGCAGTTTCGCCGAAGAGGCCGCCCGCCGCCGCCCGGACCTGAAATGGAGCGTCATCTGGGGGCCGGCGGAATGGGAGGAAAAGGGCGACCACGTTCGGGCCGTCTCACGGCGTGACCTGCTCGGCCTTCTCGAAGAACTCGCCGCCGCCCGAGCCGTGGTCGTTCCCGGAGGCAGTCTCCTGCAGGCGACGACGAGCCTCGGCAGTCTGCTGTATTATCTCGCGCTTCTCGCCTTCGGCCGCCTGCTGGGGGCGCGTCTCATCCTCTGCGGCCAGGGCTTCGGTCCCTGGGGCACGCCCGGCACGGTCCAGCGGTATCTCGCCGCATCCGCCGCCCGGATGGTCCTCGAGTTCGCCTCGTATATCTCCTGCCGCGACAGGGAAGCCGCGATGACGCTCGCCAGGCTCCCCGGGCCCGCCCTTTCCGCCGCTGTCGGGGCCGACCTCGCCTTTCTGCGGCCCCGGTCAGGTTCCTCGTCGCGACCGCCTGCCGGAGTGAAAACCGTCGGCGTCATCCTGCGGGGTTCGTTCCCGATGTCGCCGGTCATCGCCGAACGGCTTGCCGGCTGGGCCAAAACCTCCGGCTATAGAATTCTCCCGCTCGCCTTCCAGCTGGGTGAAGACGAAGAACCGTGGCGGAATCAGCCGGCGCTCCTGCCGGTCACGATTCTCCGCGATGCGGCCGCCGCCGACGAAACCTTCGCCTCCTGCGAGTTCATCGTCACCATGCGCCTCCACGCCGCGGTGCTGGCGACGATCGCCGGCGTCCCCTGGATCGGCCTTGCCGTCGATCCGAAGATGACCGGCCTGGCGGCCGAACTCGGCTGGCAATACGTGCTTCCCCCCGAAGAGGCCGATGCCGCCCGCCTCGACTCCTGCATCCGCCAGGTGTGCGACTGCCGCGAAACCCTCGCGGAAAAGCTCCGAACGGCGGCAGCCGGCAGGGCCTTCGCCGCTTCGGCAGACCTCGACGCGGCTCTTCGACATGTCGAGTCATATTCGAAATGATATATATCGCCGTGCTATAGATCGGAGGAGCCCGGACTACTACTCGTCTCACCAGTAACACGACAATCACCCGCATACTCGATACCGTTCGTGCTGAGCTTGTCGAAGCACGAATGCACTCGCCCTTCGACAAGCTCAGGGCGAACGGCTGTGCCTTGTCGGTCTGGAGGAATTATATTTTACTCGTGATAGCTGTTGACTAACATATGAGACGAGTAGTAATGGAGGGGCCATTGCCGGTATCGTTCTGGCCTTTCAGATAGATTGCTTCTCCTATTTCGTCTTACTGGTCTTGGGGTCGAGGTCGCGGAGCTGAGAGTTGTGCCAGAAGATGGGGAACTCGTCGTTAGGGTTGAAGAAGGTGAAAAAGGTCCTGACGTCGCCGCCCTCGATCAGCACCACGGCCCGGACCTTGATGGGGGTCTTCCGGAGAGCTCTCGGGCTGAGGTCGGGCATCTTGTTGTCCTCGGGGTGACCGCCGTAGAACAGGTCGATCTCCTTGGCGTTCTTCTGCAGATACTCGAAGGCGTTCGGAGCGGCTTTCTTCTCCTTCGAATCGACGTCGCAGGTCACGATCTCGGCAGTGAGTCTCGAGAGCTTCTTCCCGGCGAAGACGTTGAAAATGGCGCCCTTGTGCTCGAACTTCACGTCGAGCACCCGGATGGTGAGGTCGCAGAAAAGATACTCCTGCGGATTGAAGGCGACGGCGGGCTGAACCGCCAGCAACAGGCAGAGAGACAACAATCCAAACACGCCGAACATCCGAAGACCCTTCATGCTATACTCCTTCATATATATTCTAATGGCGCTTTTCGCCCGCGCAAACGCGGGGCGAAATCAGCCCCTGTCATCCCCGTGATTGAGCGATATCTAGCGAAGGGCGGCCGGGAGGGCCTTCTTCATCCCGCTCCTTTTGAGAAGCGGCGTGTATTTCAGAACCAGTTCTGCATCCTGCTTGGTCTTTGCATAGCCGGCGGCAGTGCGCATGAGGTCTTCCGCGGCAAGCGGTTGTCCGTTCGAATCCAGCATCCTGGCAAGCGTCACCAGGCTGGTCGTATCGGTGAATTTCGTTGCCCCGTAGACGATGATACGCGCCCAGGGGTTCAGGTCCGTGGCATTTCCGGCCGACATCTTTGCCGCACGGATCACCTCGTTCGGGGTGCGCGCCGCTTCGAGAGCCTGCCAGGCGATGGCATTCATGGCGGAGTCTGAAACGCACATGGTACGAAGGATTGAAAAATCCTCGAATTTTTTCACGAGAGGCATGTGGGCCAGCACCATGGGATCGATGACGCGAAATTGTTGGCTGTTATGGTCGAAATCCGGTTGGCGCGACCGCCATGCGGCGAGTTCCCCGAATGTTTTGAAGGGGGTCGGCGAGACCGAAGACGCTTTTTCTGTCTTGTTCTTGGCGACGGCGGTTTTCTGCGCAGTGCGGAGCCGGTAGGCCTGGTTGGCCAGGTAGTCTTTCGTCGCGCGTTGGTACGCCAATGACCAGAGCATCATCGCGTCCTCGGGGTCTTTGCCAAATGGGCATGCTCGAGAAGAACGGCATCGAGGCGAGCCCAGACCCCTCCGTGTCGTCCCGCTGAGTTGACTTGGTTGGCGACAAGATATGCCACGAGGAGCTCGAAGGACTCGAAGGGCGGCTCGCACCATGTGGGAGCAGGGTCAGCGCGATGCGAATCACCGGAAGATACGTTGACCGCGGCGGGGCGTTGTGCATCGCTCTCGACGTTCACTGGTTTCCCGTCGAAAGGACCGGCAAGGACGGGGAACGAATCGATGACGAAAAGACCGGCCAGGAGAATAACCGCGATCTGCGTTGTTCTTCGGCGCATAGATGTTCCTTTTCCCAATTCAAAATACGAACCAAGGCATGTACCATGCTATCTGACAAGAATATATCCTGGCAAGGAAACGAGCAGGGAAAACGGGAACTCCTCGATCCGTGGGGAGGCGTTTTCACGCCCTCCAGCGTCGGGTGCGAACAGGCCGGTAAAAACAAAACCGCCCGGCTTTGCGGCCGGGCGGCTTCGGGAATACGGCTCAGTAGCGGTAGTGGTCCGACTTGTAGGGCCCCTCGACCGGGACGCCGATGTAGTCGGCCTGGTCCTTCGTCAGCACGGTGAGCTTCGCGCCGAGCTTCTCGAGGTGCAGGCGGGCGACTTCCTCGTCGAGCTTCTTCGAGAGAGTGTAGACGCCGACCTTGTGGTCGCTGGTCCAGAGGTCGATCTGGGCGAGCGTCTGGTTCGTGAACGAGCTGCTCATCACGAAGCTGGGGTGGCCGCGGGCGCAGCCGAGATTGACGAGGCGGCCTTCGGCCAGAATGTAGATGCTGTGGCCGTCGGCGTAGGTGTAGCGGTCGACCTGGGGCTTGATGTTCGTGCGCTTCACGCCCTTCCAGGTCTCGAGCTTGCTCATCTGGATCTCGTTGTCGAAGTGTCCGATGTTGCAGACGATCGCCTGATCCTTCATTTTCGCCATGTGGTCGGCGGTGATGATGTCGCGGTTGCCGGTCGTGGTGACGTAGATGTCGGCCTTGCCGAGCGTGTTCTCGACGGTGTCGACGACGTAGCCGGCCATCATGGCCTGCAGGGCGCAGATCGGGTCGATCTCGGTGACGACGACGTGCGCGCCATACGAGCGCAGCGCCTGGGCGCAGCCCTTGCCGACGTCGCCGTAGCCGCACACGACAGCGACTTTGCCGGCGATCATGACGTCGGTCGCGCGCTTGATGCCGTCGACGAGGCTTTCGCGGCAGCCGTACAGGTTGTCGAACTTCGACTTGGTGACCGAGTCGTTCACGTTGATCGCGGGGAAGAGGAGCTTCTTCTCTTCCATCATCTTGTACAGGCGATGAACGCCGGTCGTCGTTTCCTCGCTGACGCCCTTGATGTGCGGCAGCATGTTCGTCCACTTCCTGGGCTCGGCCTTCAGGGTCTTCTTGAGGATCGCGAGCAGTTCCTGCTCGTCTTCACCCTCGGCGTGCCGGTCGAGGATCTTCGGATTGCGCTCGGCTTCGTAGCCAATGTGAATCATCATCGTGGCGTCGCCGCCGTCATCAACGATCAGGGTCGGGCCCTGGCCGTCCGGCCAGGTCAGCGCTTCCTGCGTGCACCACCAATACTCTTCGAGGGTTTCGCCCTTCCAGGCGAAGACCGGGATGCCGCGCTTGGCGATGGCCGCCGCGGCGGTGTCCTGCGTCGAAAAGATATTGCAGCTGCACCACCGGACGTCGGCGCCGAGCTCGGCCAGAGTCTCGATCAGAACGGCGGTCTGGACGGTCATATGCAGCGACCCGGCGATGCGCGCGCCGCGGAGGGGTTTCTTCGCGCCGTACTTCTCGCGCAGGGCCATAAGGCCGGGCATTTCGTGCTCGGCGATCTCGATCTCCTTGCGGCCGAGCTGCCAAAGATCGATATCTTTCACCTTGTAGGGAAGGCGGTTCGTCGTGGTCGTGGGCATCGTTTCACGCTCCGTTCCTGTCTGGTTCGTCTTTTTCATGAAGGCTCCTTCGAAAATCAGGCTTCGGTACCGTGCCGAAAGCCCGGAATAACGTCCAAGTTTCGCACGGAAGCCTGAAAAAGTCAAATCCCGTGCGGATTTCATGGGGCCGTCCCGCCGATGAACCGTCCGTATACCACGGAAGAACGGGATGCGATACAATATGCCCGATGATGGAAGACGGCATGAAACAACCTCGCGACAGCCATGCGGAGACGGTGATACGCCCGCGGGAAATCGCCCCCGAAGCACGTCTGCTGTTCTGGTTTCTCGTTATCCTCCTTCCGTTTTTTACCCTGCGGTTCGCATTCAGAGAGGTGATCCGGCGCGAAGAGGCGACGAATCTCCAGCTGGTGAAGCGCGAGTTGATGAACGAGGCCGAGGACGCCGCGAACCGGCTGAAACTGGAGCGGGGACTGGCGGATGCTCTCCAGCGGATCGAACGTCGTGCCGGCTTTCCCCCGGTCGGCGAAGAGAACCGATTCCGCTTCAGTCGGGACGCCCCTCTTCCGTTCGAAGCAGCCGCTCTCGCGGAAGATCTCTGGCGGGGGTTCGGGAACGCCTTCGGGACCGCGCCGCTGTTCCTGTTCACCTTCGGGCCGGATGGCCGGGAGAGCGAGATACGAACGAACCCGGCGTATATTTCCCCGTTGGAGCAGTTTTCCCGGCGGAGCGTGAGGAACTGGCTTCATGCGCTGGCGAGAACCCCCGGCCGAAGCCTGTGGCAGCCGGAAAAAGGGGTTCCCGACGATCGCCGCCGCTGGGAGGGAAACGCGGGAATCGAGCGCCTGCGAGCCGAGGTGACGCGTTTCGTCACATATTATTTCGGCATGTATGCATTGCCCTTCGGAGTCCCGGCGCAGCCTCGCAGCTTTTTCACCCACCGGTTCGGAGGGGAAAAACTCGTTCTGTATCACCGGTTCATCACCGCTTCCGACCAGCCCGATGCGCCCTTGCTGGGAGGATATCTCGTCGGGGTGCTCGACCGGACCGTTCCTGCCCGGCGTCTTGCCGACCAGGCTGCCCGCCTTGGCGCGCCGGAGCAGTTCGGATATCTCTTCGGCCGCGGCAAAACCCTTCGAGGCCCTGTGTTCACGAAAAGCCGCCGAGGCATCACTCTCTGGAACCCTCTTGCCCGGGATCCCGGCCTGCCGGTGAAGGGCATAACGGCGGGAAAGGATTCGCCGTATCTCGGGGTGCGGATCGGATGGGAACGGATTCGCCACCCGGCCCGACGTTTTTTTTCGCTCGTCGACTTTCTGCTCTCGGCCGGCGGCCTTTTTGCCTTGTGGCTGATCCTGTTTGGCGATCGCTGGATGTTCGTCCGGAACATGGACGTCCGGGGAAAGCTCCTCTTCGCTCTTGGGCTGGCCATGGCATTTCCGCTGCTGGCGTTCTGGACTGCCGCTACCGCGTATTTCAGCTTCCATCAGCGCCTCGAAATCAAGCGGGAGCTGATCTCGATGTCCGAACAGCTCGCCCGGCTCGAAAACGGTTTGAAGAGTTACTCGCTTTCGCATCGGACACGATTTCTGAAGTGGCGGAAACGCTTCGGGAAAAGTGACTCATGGCCCATTTCAAAGGTGGCGAACCTTCTCGATCGGCTGCTACGGGAAAGCGAACTCGATACGGTGCAGTATGTCCGGCGGGACGGGCAGACCCTGATTCGTACCTTTCCCCAGGGGCGCGGGCCGTGGGACGAAACTCGGATCGAGCGGATCATCGCCGATCCCTTCAAGGCGATGGCATGGGCGCTTCTGCGTTTCACCCGCAGTATCACTCCGGAAACGGAAGACGCCGTGAAAAAAAGCGGGGGCATGATTTCCGCGGCGGCCTTCGCCGAAGCGTTCCAGAATCGCGAACTCAACGGCATTCTCCTGCAGGACTTCAGGCCGCTGGAGATCAGCCTTTTCGGCGACCGGGCGGCGCAGTACAGCCTCGAGATCGTTACCGAGGCGGATGCGGCTCTTCCCACCCCCATTGGCGTTCTGTTCGCGCGTGAAACCTATATCAGCCTGGCCGAAAGCTACATGCGGAGTCTTGCCAACCCGCTTGGCAACCTGGGTGATGGGCGGTCCGGCTTCCAGGTGCGCGCCGGGCTGTTTTCGATCCCTCATCTCCAGGGGGCGGGAGACGCGACGTCCGGCGTCTGGCCCGAAGGGGCGCGGCGGGACGCCCTGCTGCGATCGGTCGCCCGCAGAGCGGTTGATTCAGACCTCGAAGGAACCTGGGATACGCGGGAAAACGGCCTGCCGATGCTCTTCGCCGTCCGAAAATTCTCGCCGCTTCCCTTCGTCGCCGTCGCGGGCGGTCACTGGCGGAGCGACATCGCCTGGTGGCAGACGGAAACCGGATGGGCGATGCTCCTGGCCGTGTACTCGGTCGGCATTCTTTTCTTGCAGGGAATGGTGCTCGCCGGAGCTTTCGCCCGGCCGCTCCGAAAACTGACCGAGGCCGCCGCCAGAGTGGGGAAGGGCGAGCTCGACGTCGACGTCACCCTCGAAACGAAGGACGAGTTTGCGATGCTGGGCCACGAGTTCAACCTCATGACCCGGGGCCTCAGGGAGCGCCAGCGGCTGACCCGCTTCGTGTCCGACGAGGCCCTTCGCTCCGTCCGCCGGGACCAGGCCGCGATGCGGGATGCTGGCGGACTGCGAGTCCGCCGGACCGTGCTGTTCGCGCATATCCGGGGATTTTCCTCGCTGGCCGAGTCGCAGCCGCCCGAGGACGTCGTGGCCCTCCTGAACCGGTATTTCGACGTCATGGAGAGCGTCATAACCGCTCGGCGGGGAACGATCGATAAATATATATCTGACGCAATAATGGCGGTGTTCGCTCCTCTGGAGAATGCCGCCCCCCCGGAACTCAGGGCCGCCGGAACGGCTCTCGATATGAGGCGCGAACTCGCGACGCTCAACCGGGAGCGGGCCGCGGCGGGAAGCTTTCAGATCGAGATCGGCATCGGCATCGCCACGGGTGAGATGATCTCCGGCTACATCGGGTCGGAGGACGGGCGGCAGTCGCTCACCGTCATCGGCGACACGGTGAATCTCGCCGCCCGGCTCGAGTCCCGCTCCGAGCTGGCCAGCCGGACCGGCATCGCCATCTGCCCTGCCACGGCCGAGGTGTGCCGGGGAACGTGTGTCGTCCAGCCTCTCGGAGCCATTCCGATCAAAGGCAAGGATCTGCCGGTGAGCCTGTTCGAACTGTTGCCGGAGGCCGGGGCGTGAACGGACCGCATCGAACGACGTCCGCCGCCGGCCGCCGCAAACCGGGCATTCGCGAGATGATCGGCCTGTGGCTGTTTCTCGTCGTCATCCCGCTGGCGGTGTTCCGATCCTTCTACCTGGGCGAGATCGCCCGGCAGGCCGAGGAACGCCTGATGCAGGCTCGCCAGGACTGCGTGACGCAGATGCAGGACTTTCAGGCGGATCTCGGAGCGAGCGAGATCCTGCATGAATTGCTCCAGCAGAAGAATATCGATCCGTGGGCTCCAAGTCGCAACTGGCCCTGGCTGGCGTCGTTCGACCCGAAGACGCTGACGAGAGGCGAGTCGGTTCTCCGGCTGAGGAGGAAGATCTTCGAACTGACGGGAATCCCGCCGGCGTATGTCCTCGTCATGGGCGCCGAATCCCAGAACGCCTATCTGACACCGGCGCTTCGGGGAAGGGTGGACACCGGCGTCCTGAAAGCCGCGATGCGCGAATATTTCCTGTTTTATTCCTCCCGGTTCGGGATGGAATTCCTGCGTCAACTCCTCGTCGGCAAGCCCCCGTCATGCCGCTGGTCTGACGGAGTCATCCGAAGTCTCCTGGACATCCCAAGCAGCATGGAGGAATGGTATGCAAAGGCCTTTCCCGCGTATTCCCTCCTGCACCAAAGTTCCTGCTTCATCATCAATATCCCCGTGTTTTCAGCCGGCTCCGGCCAGATGGACGCGTTGATCCAGGTGAGTTTTCTCGACAAGGACATGCGCCCCGGCGTGATTCTTCGGAAGATCGGGCATCGCAGAACGACGAAGGGAGAACGGCTGTTCGGCATGCGTTCCGCGCACGGCCTTCCACGATTCGAACGTGAGAACGGCGATCTGATTTATCTCGATCTGGCCCCGGGCAGGATTCTCAACCTGACACGATGGAATCCGGAACTGGTCGATCTGATCGAGAAAGGTCGGCTTCCCGTTCTTGGAATCCGGATCCGGTCGGATGAGCTGACCGTTCTTTCGCCCGATGGGCGCTCGCTTCTGGATATCGTTCTCGGAATCGCCGGCCTTCTGGGCCTTTTCGTGCTGTCACGGCTGATGAGCCCGGAACTGCCGCTGTCGACGGGGATCGGCACCAAGGTGACGCTGGTGTTCCTCTTGGGGGCCGTCGTGCCGCTCGTCGGGATCGGCTGGATGGGACGCGCGTTTCTCCGTTCGGAACACGACCTGAAGGCGGAGGAAACGCTCGACGTCATGACGCTCGAACTCGAACGTCTCGACCGGTTCATGCGGGCATCTGCTCTGCGGGCTGAAAAACGCTTGCGCTCCGTACAGCGTGCGCTGTGGCGAAACACCCGCGATGCAACCCATGGAGAAGCCTGGGTGCGAAGCCTGAAGAGTGCCCAGGTGATGGTGGGGATGCAGTGGTTCCGCAACGACGGAGAGGAGCGGTTCGTGTGGGGCGGCAACAAGAACAGCCTCATGAAACGGATCGGAGATTTTCTCCGGGGACCGCTGGCCGAGACGATGTGTGCCCGGGGCGCTTTTTCCCAGCTGGATCGCAAGACGCAGGAGAAAATCCAGAACGCGATCGCCATTTCCTTGTCGGTTCTCGAAAAGAACTTCGATATGAAATACTTCGGCGAATTGTTTGCGAATCCCGGCTGTCTGTTTGAAAACCCAGTTTCTGGAACCTTCCAGAAACTGGTCATGCTCGGCGGCGGCTCGGCCGGGGTGCCGCCAAAAATCGCCGCCATCGGGGTTCTCGAGCCTCACATGCCCTTCGTTCCCTTTTTCCGGATTCTGGAACGGCATCCCCGCCTTCTTTGCCGCGAAAAGAACGGATTCAAAATATATATTCATGTATATCGTATTCCCACGAAGACCAGCGAAACGGTGAACCTCGAATGGCCGACGTTCACCGTTCCCTTCGTGGAGCTCGCGGAAAGCCGCAAATGGCTGGCGAATTCCTTCCTCGCCTCACGTACCAACGGACGGATGAACAATATGCGAGGAGCCACCCCGTATCTGGCCGCCGGCCGGATGATGGGTATGGGAGCTTATCTCGCGATGGCCTATGCGGAACCGCTCGACGAGCTCCCCGGCGGTTTCACGCGCACCTGGGGTCTGGCGCTCGTGTTGTGTGCCCTGTTCCTCGCCGTTCTCATCGCCCGCGCCACGACGTGGTTCCTGACCCGGCCGATGGCGTCGTTCATCGAGGCGATCCAGGCCACGTCGAGAGGAAGTCTCTCGTGGCGTGTTCAAACCGAGACCCTCGACGAATTCGGAGAACTCGGGGATTCGCTCAACCGCATGGCGGAAGGTTTGCAGGAAAAGGAACGAATGAGCCGCCTCGTGTCCGAAGATGTCCTCCAGGTCGTCGCGCGCGACGACGACAGCGGCATCAGACCAGGCGGACAGCGCGTCGAGGCGACGATCCTGTTTTCAGATATCAGAGGCTTTACAACGATCTCCGAAACGCATCCTCCAGAACAGGTCGTTCTGATGCTCAACGGGTATTTCACGAAAATGGCTCGGTGCATCAAGGACCACCACGGCGTTCTCGACAAGTTCATCGGCGACGCCATTCAGGCGGTATTCTACCCTCGCGAAGGAGAAGAACCTTCTGCGGTGCGTGCCTGCCGGGCCGCCTTCGCCATGCGCGAAGCCCTCGACGAATTCAATCGCGATCGCGCGAAACAGGGCCTGTTCACCGTCCAGACGGGAATCGGACTCGCCTGCGGCCAGGTGGTCGCCGGCTGTATCGGCTCTTCCCGTGGCCGGCTCGACTACACCGTGATCGGGCGCACCCTGCAGGTTGCGATGAAACTCGAAGCGGAAAGCAAGAAGGCCCGCACGACCGGCATCATGATCGAGCCCGTCACGATCCGTTCCGCGGCGGGAAAAATCCGGTTCGGGTATATCGAACGAATGGAACTGGAAAGCGGCACTCGCTCGGTTCCGGTCTACGAACTGCTGGGCATGCGAAACGAAAAGCCGGAATCACCCGATGTCGGATGATTCCGGCTTGCGGCCGGGATAGGCGTCACTCGCCCTTGCTGGGATCCGCGTTTTCGACCTTGGTCAGCAGGTCTTCGACTTTTTTCTTGTTGTTGGCCAGAGTGATCTTCTGTGTCATGGCATCTTTTTTCGCGTCGAAGATGCTCTTGAACGTGTCCTTGAGTTCGAACGAGCCGGCGGCCTTTTCCAGCTTCTTGTAATCCATCTGCTCGATGGTCTTCATGCTGGCAAAGCTGTTTTTTACGCGGTTGAGGGCTTTCTCCTTGCTCGCGAACCAGGTGCCCGCCTTCGACAGTTTCCGCTCGAAAATGTCTTCGGGAAGATCGCTCATGTTCGTTTCGCAGTCCTTGATGGCCGAGGTCAGATCGAGGTCGGCGTTGGCGATGTCGTTCAGGGCGTTCTTGAGTTCCCGTTTCGTCGCCTCAAGATTCGCCTTGGGCTTGTTCAGGGCTTCCTCGACGTTCGCTTCGAGCCTGTCGAGATCGCTCTGGAGCGTCTTGCCGATGTCCTCCACGAGCAGCTTGGCATCGTCGCCGATGCTGTTGAGCAGGTTTCCGTAGGTGCTGAACACGCCTTTCATGTTCCCGACGTCGCGCCAGTGAGGATCGTTCTTCGCCGACGACACCTCGCGCATCGTCGCCATGACGTGCTGGTCGTGGACGAGGTCCTGCGTGAGGCCGGGAATGTTCGCCCGGAGGCTCAGCTTGATCGACACCTGCTCGGGGGTGTCGGGAAGATCGTCTTCAGAAATCGACGGGCGGGGCTTCGTCTCGACCGAAAACGCGTCCATCGCCGTGCTCAGCACTCGGATCGAAGTACTGCCCTTGTACACGACCTTCCGGATCAGTCGCGGTTTTTCCCATTTGTAGCTGATCAGCGCGAGATCGTCGCCGTTCCGATGCTGCTGAAGGGTGACTTCGCCCTTGTCCGCATCGAACTTCAGGCTCGCCGATGCGGCCATCCGGAAATCATCCTGCATCGCCTTCAGCACCGTCGTGGCCTGGTTCACCATCCCCTGGCGCGTATACGCCCGGGTACTCTCGAGATTCCCATGGCGCAGAAACGCATAGATGCCGCCGGCGGCGAGAGCGAACACGGCGGTAGCCACCATGACCTCGACCAGGGTGAACCCGCGGCTTCTGTTGGAATGTTTCATGGCACGTCCTCCCGTCTCATTCGATCACGATTTCGGTTCCACGAGGATCATGCTCGTGGAACGCTCCTGCTTGCCGGCGTTCGGCTGGATCCAGGTCACCCAGACCTTGAAAAAAAGCACGCTCCGGTCGCTTGGCTCGCGGCCCTGGCGCTTGACGAACTTGAACGTTCCCCGGGCGTTGAAGTCCCGGTATTTTTTCTGGTAGCTGACGACCTCGTCGCGGGAATGGGGCCAGAACATATCGTCAAGTTTATATTCGCCGCCGCTGTCGGGCGTGTTCGAGTCGGCATACGACCAGAAATCCCGAAATCGCACCGACGATACCTCCTCCTTGATCGACTGGAGGATTTTTGCCGCCATCTGCAGCTTCTCGGTGTCCTCTCCGACCTGGGCCTGTCCGCCGAGACCGCGAAGGAACGGGCCGAGAACGAGCACGAGGATGAACAACGACAGGATGACCTCGATGAGCGTGTAACCCCTCTGCGTGCTCATGATGCAAAACCCTTCACTTCTTCTGGAATTCGTAGGCGCGCCACTTCTTGCTGAACGTGGCGTGATATCGCGTCGGATCGTATTTCGCGACGTCCTTGAAATACGACATGAGGGAACTGTGCGTCCGGTTCGACTCGTAATGCACGTCGACCTTTCCCTGGCAGTCCTTGCGGTTGAACTGGTTCACGACCAGATTGCCGCGGATCTTCAGCGAGCCGTAGAACGGGTTCATCAGCCCCCGATCGCCGTATAGACAGGCTTCGACGACGTTCTTGCCGTTGTTGATGATCGCCCCATTCCGCGCGATGATCGAAAGCATCGTCGGCGGGCCGCCCGGCGGGTCCACCCGCCGGATGCTCTTCAGATGGATGTTGCCGGCCGCGACAATGATGCCTCTTCCGCAGACATACAGTTCGTTCCGGAAGAACAGACCTTGACCGTCCGTGCCCTCCACGAACGTCACGCCGTCGCAGTTGAAGACCATCTTCTTCCCGACGCCCGGAACGTCCATCTCGGAGCTCCGGTTCGCGATGTCCTTCGAGAAGTCGCTCGTCGTCGCGTAATAGTAACTTGCCTTCTTCAAATACTGCATCGGTGAATATATATTCGATGGAAGGTTTTTTGCTTCGGCGGGATTCCACTCCTTGCTCATCCCGGCGGCGTCCACCTCTCCGCTGTCCTTTTCGAGCGGAGGATACGCGCAGAAACCGTACGGCTCGACGATATTGTCCTGGAATGGAAGCGGCGGAAGGGTGATGTCGACGTTCGGGAACCCGATCCAGTTCAGCGGGATGAGCAGACGGATCATCGGCATCTTCACCCGCGAGAACTTCTTCCAGAGATTCCCCTCGACCCGGAACGAAAGAGGAAACTCGCAGTGAAAGTCGCCGAATAAATACGTTTTGTTATAGAACTTCGGCACGGGGATCCACATGGTGCTGTCCGTCAGCCAGGGCCAGTCAAAGTGAGGCACCTTCAGCGCATCGAGGGGGACGCTCATGAAGTCGCCCGCCGTGATCGTGCCGGCGCCCGTCTTTTCGAGCAGACCCTCCAGGATGTTGAACAGGGCGACCCATCCCCCGATCGGCGGGGGGCTTTCGGCGCTTATCCCGTAGAAGCTTTCGCCCATGGTCGGCATGTACGAGTGCTTGGCCGGGTTGGGCTTGTCGAGAGAAGAACCCTTCTTTTCACGATGCTTGTTCTTGTCGGTGTTGTTGATCAGCAGGGCCGCGATCTCGCAGCCCTTCAGCGCCTCGGTGAAGGTGTAGCCGCTTCCGAGGAAGTCGAGCAGCCCGAAGTTGAGCCGGATCTCCATCGGCTTCGTGCCGTTCACCCGCACGCGGCCGGGCAGGAAAAAGCCGTTCGCGAGCTTTTCGACGTCCATGCTCCCGATCGCCCCGAAGAAGGTTTTCAGCTTCGCGAACAGCTCGTCGTCGAAAAAGGTGATGTTGTGGATGATCAGCGAGCCCATGCCCTCGGCCCAGTTGATTTCCTTGTCGCCCTCAAAACCGTCTGTGTTTTCGAGCCCTTCGTCCTCGAACAGGAGCTTCGAGTTCGCGACGAAGAAGCTGTAATCGGGAGCGATGGGCTGCACGTCGGCAACGCGAAAATCCCGCTGCGTGTGCAGCGTCTTGCGGATCGTCGTGCCGCGCGACCCCTGCGGCTGGTATTCGACCGTCGTTTCCACCTCGAAGATGCCGATCTTCTCGACCGTCACGCCCCAGCCGACCTTGCCGACCAGCGTGCTGATTTCGTCCGGCAGGAAGCCGAGAATGCGGTTCCGGATCGAGTTCTTGAAGTCGGTCAGATCGATTTCGAGCTTCAGATCCTTCAAAAGCGTGTTCTTGAGAAACCCCTTCAGCGTCGCGCCCTCGCCGAGTTTGTCGCACATGCCCTTCAGAAGCGCCCCGATCAGCCTGCCGACCGGGATCGGGATGGCGACCGAATACAGGGCAAGATTGAACTGGATGTTCTTGATGACCTCGCGCACGACGTCGCCGAAGTTGACGTCGGGAATATACCCGACCAGTTGGTCGGTGAGGTTGATCTTGAACTCCTTGTCGTCCATGATCGAGTTGAGAAAGTTCCCGACGTTCAGGTCGGTCAGATTGTTGGCCTCGGTCAGATCGAACGTCAGCCCGGGAATTTCGTAATTCTTGCTCTTCGGCAGGATGCCGAAGACGCGCTTGATCGACGCCTCGCTCCTGATCGAAACCTCGCCGCCCATATCCCGGTACAGGTCCTCGAGGTCGGCGAAGTCCTTGTTTGTATACGTTTTTCTGAGCTTCGCGACCATCTCGGGCCCGAGGCTGATCTCGAGACCGAGACCGTTGCCTTCCGTGTCCGCTTTCTCGATGTTGGTGTTCTTGAACTGCAGCGGATCGACGTTGCCCCCACCCATGACCTGGGGCAGCCTGAACTTCCAGAACCAGCTGTCGAAATCGAGTTTTTTGAAGCTGATCGCATCGTAGATCATCTTCGGATCGTTCATCTCCTCGGCGATGAGACGATAGGTGAGGTTGGTCGCGGCTTCCGCGCAGTCCATGGCTTTCTGGTCGTTCACCGACCTGACGGCCAGCCGGCGGGTGGAAATGCCGGTTTCCGTCAGTGTTTGCGCGATGATGATGAGGATCGCCGCCACGCCGAGCACGATGAGGTAGGCAGACCCCCTCCTGAACGTGATTCCTGGCGTTTCTTTCATGTCGCTGCACCTCTTGCCGATCGAAAGTCCGTACATATCAGACGAGTGATCATTTGAATCGGTTCTGCATTTGCTTGAACCCCTCGAGCATTTTTTCCTGCATCTCCGGGGGAATCTTGCCGGGATGCTCCCGGGCAAGCTTCTGCATGAATTCGGAAAACTGCTGCGGGGTGATTTCATGCATGCGCTTCAACCCGTCGAAGGCTTCCTTCATCGACTGGCGGTTGTACTCCTTTGGAAGCTCCTTTTCGGGAATCATCGCGAGAAGGCGATCCATCGCCTTCTCGAGGACTTCCTTGTCGCCGACCTCGTAGCCGATACCCAGCAGGCTTTGGCACACCAGGACTCGTGCTTCCTCCGAGATCGAGGTGTCCTCGAGGGCTTTCATCAGGTAATCGCGGGCCTCCCTGAACTCCCCTTTTTCGATGCACTCGAGGCCCATCTTGCAGTTCTGGTTCAGATAGAACTCGGCGTAGCCCTTGTAATTCGGGTCGTCCGCCATCTTCATCAGGGTTTCCTGGAGCGCCTGCTCGCTTTTCCGGGCGAACTCGGCCGAGATCGAAAGGCGCTCGTCGTGCATCGCCTTCATCGAACTCGCGTACCCGCTTCCCGACAGGAACTGGCCCGGACTGCCGCGGGTGCCGGCGACCATCGACGGGGCTTTGCCTCCGCTCTCCTCCATTCTGGCGGCCTGGGTCTCGTGAACGACCCTGGGGGCCGTGCCGGAGCCGCCGGGAAGGCTCAGCCGGTCGCCGGCGAACCGCCAGAGTCCGGCAATGGCGAGAACGACGGCCGCCGCCGCGAGAATGGTGCGATGTTGTTCCGCGAAGCCCGTCGCGCGGCCAATCGCCTCGCGGGCCTGGACTTCCGTGAACTGCGGCGATACGGCCGAACCGGGCATCTGATCCTTTTCGCCGTAGAGGTTCCTGGTGCTCGAGGCAGTGACCTTCTTGAACGTGTAGGCCGGCGGGGCTTCGGGTGCCGTCGCCGCAGCCGGAGCCGACTTTTTCGCAACGGCGGCCATCAGCGTGGCGATATCCGGAGCGAGAAGGGGGATCGCGCCGGCGATCACGGCGTCCCACAGATCCTGAGAGCCCGGGAGGATGACGCCGTTCACGTCGTGGGTGCAGCTGTAGAGAACGGCAAATCCCTCGCGGGTCGGGTTGGTCGCGAGAATGAACGCCGCCTGGGTGCGCAGCTCCGCGTTCTTTTCCGTCGGAAGGTATTCCAGCAGCAGGTTCTGGACCGACGCGAAATCGACCGTCGCGAGCAGGGAGAGGCTGTTCTTGCGAACCTTCATCTGGGGCGACTTCAACATCCCCGTCAGATACTGAAGCGCGCTGGCCCTGTCCGATACGATATACAGTTCGAGCGCGGCGGTCTTGATGCGGACGTCGTCCTGCCGCAGGTAGTTCGGTATTTCGTAAGCTATACAATCGAGGTCGAACCGGCCGATCGTCCGCAGCGCGGCGGCGACGACCCCGGGGTCCTCGTGCTTGAGGTGCGCGAACATCGGCTTGGGGTCCCATCTCACGCCGTGGGTGGCAATCCGGTCGAACAGATGGAGGAGGACCGAGCGGTCGAGTTTCGCGAGAAGGAGCACGCCGATCGTTTCACGAAGCTCGGCGAACGAATCCTGGTCGCGTATGGCCGAAAGATGCCGCCGCTGACTCTTCGGATCGAGGTCGTAGAACGAGCCGTCCCGGACGATCCGCCGGAGCGTTTCGACGGAATACTCGTCCTGGGTTTTCCCGAGAGCCTGCTGGAGCAGTTCACGGATCTCTTCGACCGTTTCGCGCATCTGAAGCTGCTCGAGAGCTTCCCGCACGTGCGGAACGTCGAGCCCCTGCACGAGCACCCTGACGGCCGCGAGTCGTGCCTCGGGGTCTTCCTGGGTGAGATCGTTGAGCGCGATTCTGCACGCCGTCTGAAGTTTGCGTTTTCTGAGGCCGTCCTTCAGCTTTTCGAGATACTGATCGATCGACTCCTCGAGAATGCCCGATGCCTTGATCGCCGTGATCAGTTGCTTGATGACCAGCTGGAGGATATGCGCGCGGGTCCCCCGGAGGCCTGCATAAATGTCGTACAGCTTCAGCGGAAGGTCCGGCGACGGGTTCATCGCGACGGCCGACCCTGCCAGCGAGAGAAGGAGGGGCACTGGTTCCGCTGCAAGGTAGGCGAGATACAGGGCCTCGCTCTCGCTGAACGGCACCAGAAGAAGCTCGCGAAGGCCCCGTTGCCTGATCAACGGGTCGCGAGCAGAAAGCATCGATCTCAGATACGCCTGGGCTTCGGCCGGGTCGAAGCTCCGAAGCTTCCGGATCGCATGAAGGCGGATTTCGATATCATCGGATGTCAGGAAGTCGGCGACCCGTTCCTTGAACCCCTCGAGATTCTGCGTATGCAGCAGATCGATGATCGCCTTGATGACGGTGGGGGAGGGGTGGTCGGCGAACGCCGAAGCCAGGCCGGCGTCCTGCGACGTGCCGAACTTGGCGAGAAGCGTGAGGCCGACGGCGAGAACCTCGGCGTTGTCTTCGCTGAGGATATGGGCCCGCCAGGTGTCGAGGATTTCCGGGGCGGGCGGCTTGCGGAGCGAAAGCTGGACGGTGCGCCTGAGGGTATCTTCGCCGACCTCGAGAAGAGCCTTCGTGCGTTCGGGCGTCAGCTCGACCTTCTCGATCTTGCGGTCGAAGCGCTTTTTGTTGAGCGTTGCAAGCAGCTGTTTCGCTCGGTAACTGCACTCTTCCGACGTCTCGTCGGCGGCGATACGATCGATGATTCCTGAAAACTCTGCTCCGAGCCCCTGAAAAGCGATCTCGTCGAGCGCAAGAAGCCGCTCCACCGGATGCTCCGAAGTGAGGGCGAGGGAGATCCAGGCGCCTGGATCGAGCGTTTCCGGAAGCGCCGGCGCCGTCTGCGTATGTTCGTCCTGGTTCGCCATTCCTGAAGTTGTCCTCTCTCCCATGGAACGAAACGGATGTACCATTCTATCATGCTCTCTCGCGATGGAGGGAGAAGTTGTATAATTCCCACGCGAACAAAGAAGAACGGGAGAAATGACTTTCATGGAACAGATCCGCGAAGCCGTGAAAAACGACTGGTCGAGCCGGGAGGCGGCAGATGCCCTGAAAGCCTTCGGAACGGGCGAACGCGGTCTCTCGCGTTCCGAGGCGGAAACGCGGTTCGCGGCGTTCGGTCCGAACGAGATCGCCCAGGGAAAGCCGACCCCCTGGTATGTGCTGCTCGGCCGCCAGTTCACGAACCCGCTGATCTACATCCTTCTGGCCGCCGCCCTCGTAACCGGACTCGTCGGCCACCTGAGCGACGTCACCATCATCCTGTTCGTTCTCGTCGTGAACGCCGGCATCGGCTATTACCAGGAAAGCAAGGCGGAGCGCGCCATCAACAATATCAAGGGCATGTCGGCCCCCCATTGCCGGGTGCGCCGCGACGGCGAGGTGCTCGACGTGACGGCGGTCGAACTCGTGCCGGGCGATCTGGTGTTGCTCGAGGAGGGCGACCGGGTGCCCGCCGACGGGCGGCTTGTGTCGACGAAGCGACTTCGTATAGAGGAAGCTATATTCACCGGCGAGACGATCGCGGCTGAGAAACAAGCCGCGAAAATCGAAGTGACCGCCGTCCTGGCCGACAAGACGAACATGATTTTCATGGGGACCCATGTGACCGCGGGACGCGGAGAAGCGGTGGTCACCGGAACCGGCATGGCGACCGAACTCGGAAAGATCGCCGGCCTCGTGCAGACGGCCGACGAAGTCCAGACCCCGCTCACGAGAAAGCTCGAGACGTTCAGTTCCCTCATCGCGAGGGGCGTTCTCGGCATCTGCGCCGTCATCTTCGTCAGCAGCTACCTGGTCCACAAGCAGAGCTTCACCGACGTCCTGCTCAACGCAATCGCCCTCGCGGTGTCGGCCATCCCGGAAGGCCTTCCGATCGTCGTCACTCTGGTGCTCGCGATCGGCGTCCGGCGCATGGCCCAGCACAACGCCCTGATCCGCAAACTGCCGACGGTCGAGACCCTCGGCTCGGCGACCGTCATCTGTACCGACAAAACCGGCACCCTGACCCGCAACCAGATGGTCGTGACTCGCGTGTACACCTGCGACCAGGAGTATGAGGTCACCGGTGAGGGATACGCCGCGGATGGAACGATCACCGCGGTGAAAGGCGAATATGCAGCCGCGGCGATGGCTTCGTTCGCGGAAACAGCCGTGCTGTGCAACAACGCCTCGTTGCGCCAGGAGCCGAATGGCGCCTGGACCATGGTCGGCGATGGCACCGAAGGCGCGCTGATGACGCTGGCAGGAAAACTTGATCGCTCCCTGCTCACCCTGCGCGAACGCTACCCTCGCCAGGGCGAACTGCCGTTCGACAGCAAGATCAAATACATGGTCGCCGTGCATGGCAGCCGGTCGGGGCTGAAAGCCCACCTCAAGGGCTCGCTCGAGGCCGTTCTTGCACGATGCACACGCATCGCCGGTCGCACCGGCGAGCGGCCGCTGTCCGAAACCGATCGCGAACTCATCCTGAAGAAGAATCTCGGATACGCCGATGAGGCGTTGCGCGTGCTGGGCTTCGCCGTCCGCGGCCTGCCCGCCGGAACCGATCCGACGGCGTTCTGTGAGGGCGAACAAGAGGGATACACGTTCGTCGGTCTCGTGGGAATGATGGACCTGCCGCGTCCCGAGGCAATCGAAGCCGTGGCGAAATGCAGGAAGGCCGGGATCATGGTCGTCATGATCACTGGCGATCACGCCGCCACCGCCAGGGCGGTCGGCCGCAAGGTCGGCCTGTTCGACGACGGCATGCGGATGATGACCGGCGAGGAATTGTCGAAACTCGATGAAGAAGGCCTGCGGTCGATCGTCGAATCGGTCGCGATCTACGCGCGCACCAGCCCCGAGGATAAGATGCGCATCATCAAGGCTCTTCAGCACCACGGCCACGTCGTGAGCATGACCGGCGACGGCGTGAACGACGCTCCGGCTCTCACCCGCGCTGATATCGGCGTCGCGATGGGCCGCTCCGGCACCGATGTGGCCCGCGAAGCCGCCGGCATGGTACTCGTCGATGACAACTTCGCTTCGATCGTCTCCGCCGTCGAAGAAGGGCGCATCATCTTCAACAACCTCCGCAAGGCGATCGGCTTCATGATCTCGACGAACGCCGGCGAGGTGCTGACCCTGCTCACCGCTTCGCTGATGGGCTGGGCCGCTCCGCTCCGCGCGGTGCAGATCCTCTGGGTGAACCTTGTCACCGACGGCTTCACGACGATCGCGCTCGGCGTCGATCCCGCCGAAGGCGACGAAATGCAGAAAAAGCCCCGCCGCCATAACGAACCCCTGCTGTCCGGTCCGATGTCGGTGCAGGTCGGCGTCGTCGCCGTCCTGATGACGGTCGGAACTCTGTGGGCTTACAGTCTCGGTCTGAACTGGAACGGCGCCCCGGCGACCCCCGAACAGTCTGACGCGGCCGTAAAACTGGCCCAGACGATGGCGTTCGGCGTGATGGTGTTCTTTCAGTTGTTCAACATTTTCAACTGCCGAAGTTACGAAAAATCCCTGTTCAGGGTGGGCATCTTCGGGAACATGAGCCTCGTCGGCGCCGTTCTCCTCGCCTCGCTCCTGCAGATGGCGGCGATGTATCTCCCGTTCCTGCAGAAGCTCATGAACGCGGCTTCGCTCGACGCGGCCCAGATGGGCGTCGTTCTCGGCATCTCCCTCAGCGTCATTCCCGTCGTCGAGGTGACGAAATTTGTCGCGCGCCGGGAATCACCGCAAAACGTTCGTTGATGAGCCTGATACGTTTCTATGGCCGGGCGATTGCTTCATTTTTCATCGCCTGTTTTCTCCTCGGCGCCATCATGCTGCTGTTTCCCCCCGATATTCACAGGCGCGTCATGGCCATCAGGCGCCTGCAACCGGGGGCATATCATCCTCCTGCGGATTTGCCTGAAAAAATACGCTCCCGCATGCTCGCAAGGCTCGAGGAACCGCGGAGCCGCGAAGAAGCAGCTTCAGGCATGCGGCCGAACGCAGAACCCCCGCTGGAGGGCTTGCCGTTGGAATTCAACGTGGAAAGCTATTTCAGACACCTCAACCGTCTGAAAATGGAGGATGGATATAGTCTCGAGTATGCCTATTACGTCGACAGCGGGCGCGGATTTCCTCTGCTCTACGCACGACCTCGAAAAAGCCCCAGGCTTCTCGATCAGTATGACTTCGAAGAGCGTTTCGGCGAAATACGAAGTCGGAAAAACGTTGTCAACGCATATCTGGAACACATTCGAACCGACGGCAGTCGCGAAGGATTCGTTCAACTTGCTGTCCTGAGGATCGTCGGCGATCAGTTCCATCTGTACTGGCATGCGCATTACAACGACACGAAAATTCTCACCCGGCTTCCCGCCTGGGTGACGTTCTCCGATGACGAGGTTGCCGTTTCGCTGTTCACGTTCACCGCATGGGGTGGCGTGAAGCTATACACAATGCGCGTCAGACGCGAATTTCCTCACACGCTTCTCGCGGAAGACGCGGTGAGGCTCATCCCCTATAACTGCGGAATACGTTTTTGAAGCGCCGGATCTGAGAGGGGGAGCCGCCGGGCTCCTGCGCGCTCCATCTCTCGGAGGGCCTGCTCCCCGTCTTCGGGGGTCAGATTGACGGCGCGGCAACCCGCCTCGATGACGCTGACTCGGAATCCGAGCCGGCAGGCGTCGAGAACCGTGAATTTCACGCAGTAATCCGTCGCGAGACCCATGACGAACAGATCGCTCACCCCATGCCGCCGGAGAAGATCCGCAAGTCCGGTGTCGTGGCGGCCGCCGTTGTCGAAGAACCCGCTGTAGGAATCGACGTCCCGGATCGTTCCCTTCCGGACGACATTCCGGTTGACGCGCGGATCGAGGTCCTGATGAAACGCCGCTCCTGGCGTGTTCTGCACGCAGTGGGCCGGCCAGAGAATCTGCTGAAGCCCGGCAAGCTTGATGATCTCTCCGGGTTTTCGGCCCGGATGCGATGCGGCGAAACTTCCGTGATCGGCCGGGTGCCAGTCTTGCGTCGCGACGACGAACTCGAATGCCGGTATCACCTGGTTCGCAACCTGCACCGTCTCGTCGCCCCCGGCGACCGCCAGGGCCCCGCCCGGCATGAAATCATTCTGCAGATCCACCAGAATCAATCCCCTCATTGCCCTTTCTCCTCGTGCCGAAATGTCCAATTCCGAACGCCTTCCTGTGTAAATCTATTGAATCCTGCAGAATGAAAGCCGCCCGTTTGCCCAGAGCCTGTCGAAGGGCGAAATGAGGAATCATCTGCAAGTGGCTGTTCGTGCTTCGACAAGCTCAGCACGAACGGAGACACGAAGCTGGTTTTTGATGTGCAGGACTCAATAAGCTCCGTCATCTGCGGATCACGTGTTCCTTCGTTCCTATTTTGCGAAGCCGCGGGCCTTCAGGATCAGGGTCGTCTTCATCTCGTGCAGCCCCAGTTCGAGGCCGACGGGATACCGATGCGGGTTCACGAAGCGCTTGATGCCGCCATGGAACCCGGCAAGCTGATCGTAGGTCCGCTTTCGTGCCGCTTCGAGTGGCTCGTGCTCGAAGACGGGGTGCCCCCTCCGGAAGGCCGGTTGCAGCAGATCTTCGGCCGTCAGATCGCTTCCGAGTTTCCGTCTCCGGGTCTGATCGAGGGGGTCGACCATGACCGGTTCGGCCGGACAGCCCGTCAGTTCGTCGAAAATGAGATCGGCGGAGCACTCGCCCGAACGCCTGAATCTTCGCACCTGGAGATGGCCCGGCGTGGTGATCTTGATGTGCTGCTCGGAAAGCTTGATCGGGTGCTTCCACTCCTCGCCCGGCCGCTTGACCGACGTCAGCTTGTAGACGCCGCCCAGGGCCGGCTGGTCGAATGCCGTCACGAGCTTTGTGCCGACCCCCCAGACGGCGATGGCGGCGCCCTGCTCCTTGAGGCTCGCGATGATGTGCTCGTCGAGATCGTTGCTGGCAAATATAGCTGCGTCTATGAATCCGGCCTCGTCGAGAATGCGCCTGGCTTCGCGACTGAGATAGGCAAGATCGCCCGAGTCGAGGCGGATGCCGACAAGTTTGTGCCCGCGCTCCTTCAGGCGTGTGCCGACGATCGCGGCGTTTTTGACCCCTTCGAGCGTGTCGTAGGTGTCGACGAGAAACACGCAGTTGTTGGGAAGCGCGTCCGCGTAGGCGTCGAACGCTTCGAGCTCGGAGTCGAACGACATGATCCAGCTGTGCGCGTGCGTCCCGCGAACGGGAATGCCGTACAGCCTGCCCGCCAGCACATTCGATGTTGCATGACAGCCGCCGACATATGCCGCCCGGCTTGCTGCAAGACCGCCGTCGATGCCGTGGGCCCGCCGTAGGCCGAACTCGAGCACCTGCTCGCCACGCGTCGCATGACAGATTCTGGCGGCCTTGGTGGCGATAAGCGTCTGGAAATTGATGATCGTGAGCAGCGCCGTTTCGACGAGCTGGGCATGCATGATCGGCCCTTTTACCCTGATCAGCGGCTCCTGGGCGAAGACGACCGTGCCCTCCCGGACGGCTTCGACATCGCAGGCGAATCGCAGGCCGGACAGAAAATCCAGGAACCCCTTTTCGAACAAAGACTGGCCGTCGTTGCCTTTCAGCGACCAGAGATACGCGATGTCCTCGTCGTCGAAATGAAACTTCGCGAGAAAATCGAGCGCCGGCTGGATGCCGCACGCGATCGCAAAACCGCCGTGAAACGGGTTTTCCCGGAAAAACAGCGTGAAGACCGCCTCCTTGTCCGCCGTTCCCGACTTCCAGTAGGAATAGGCCATCGTCAGTTCATACAGATCGGTCAGCAGGGCAAGCGAAGGTTTGTACAGCCCGGTATGCTCGGTCATCTTGATCCTCCCTGGTCATCTCTTCGCATGATATCAGCAGTTGCGGGGATTGGGAATGATCCTGGCGTGATGATCGTCTCAGGTTCCGATTGATGTCTCGAGATGCTTCTTCAGACGGTCGAGAGCGTCGGGAAGATTCTTCCGGCCGAAACCGATCCGAAACGCATTGTATATCGGGCCGTACAGACTTCCCGGGAGGAGCAGAACGCCTGCTTTCCGGACGAGATCCTCGCAGAACTCGGCGACGGATCCCCGGAGCAGGGCTGGAAATGCGATGGGCCCGGCTTTCGGCCTTCGCCAGCGGAAGAGATCAGGGTGTCTGCCGAAAAACGTGTCGAGCAGATCGAGATTGTGGCGGATGATTCTCAGGTTGCGCTCGACGATCGGCTTTCTGTGGCGCAGCGCGAGCGTCGCGAGAAACTCCGCAGGAGCGCTGGAACAGATCGTGGTGTAGTCCTTGAACGCGGCAATCTCGCGGAACAGGGCGTCGTTTCGCGTTGCGAGCCAGCCGATCCGAAGCCCGGGGAGACCGTAGGTCTTCGACATGACGCCGAGGGAAACGGCGCGAGGGTTGATGTCGGCGAACGCCGGGAGGGTGGGGCAGCCATGTTCGAGCCCGCGGTACACCTCGTCGGAGAAGACGATGAATCCGTGCTGTTCCGAGAGCGCCGAGAGTTCCTCGAGAAACGCTTGTGACGGAACGAAACCTGTCGGGTTGTGGGGAGCATTGATTGCCACGACACGCGTCCGGTCGGTGATAGAGCGTTTGAGTACCTCGATGTCCAGTTCCCAGCTTCCTGCAGGATCGCCAGGCCACTCGGTCACCTGTGCGCCGATACTGCGAGCCACTTCCCCGAGCGACTGGTAATACGGGGCATGCACGATGAGCTGGTCACCCGGCTCGAGAGCGACGTTCATGAACGTGAAGATCGCTTCCTCCGCGCCGGCGTGAACAAGAATCTGGTCGGCTGGGATGCGTTCGTAGAGCGAAGCGATCGCTTGCCTGAGATCGGGATGCCCGAGGCTTTCCGTATACCCGAGCCAGAGCGCGGAAAGCCGTTCCTCCGCGCCGGGGTCGAGCGCCAGCAGGTCGCCGACCGTCATGCTCTCGCAGTCAGACGAACAGAGCAGCCAGGGGGTCGAAAACTCGTATCGCGCAAAGTAACGCTCGAGTGCGAATGGGCGGATCTTCATGATGAATCTACCTCGACGGGGCCTGGGATATCGGTTCGCATCAGTTGCGGAGGTTCGCGAACCGACGGGGCCCGGATCGGATTATAGAGGTATCGGGACATCGGAACAAGACTTCGATGACATCTCCAGAAGAGCCGCCGCGGTCGTCGTTGTGTAAGAGAAAATATACAAAGTCCGTCCGGCGCGCCGGCTTCGGCGCTTGGCCATCGGAGTGCCAGTCGTTCCATGTTGAGTGCAGGCCGAAGCCGTGATACAATGCAGCACTCCGATATGTCGCTTCAGATACGGAATCTCTCGAAATCGTTCAGCGTCCGGACCCTGTTCCGGAACGTGACGTTCGTCGTCAACCCCGGCGAGCGCATCGCCCTCGTCGGCCACAACGGCTCGGGCAAATCGACGCTGATGCGCATCATTCGCGGCGTCGAGACGGCCGACGACGGCGCGGTCACCCGGCCTCGCGAGACACGGGTCGGATATCTGCCGCAGGAGATCTTTCTCGAGAACGATCCCGAGTGGGGCGAGGCGGGCGTCGACGCGACCCTCTGGACGCTCGCCGCGCAGGCGTTTTCCGGCCTCCAGCAGATCCGGGACGAGATCGCCGTCGTCGAGGAGCGTATCTCGGCCGGCGATATATCTGCGGCTATACATGACCGACACCACAGCCTGCTGGCACGTTTCGACCGCGCCGGCGGATACACTTGGCAGGCGCGCACCATCAGGATCCTGAAGGGACTCGGCTTTCCCGAGGAACGATTTCACGACCCCCTGAAGACGTTTTCCGGCGGCTGGCAGATGCGTGCGTATTTTGCGCGTCTCCTGCTGAGCGAGCCCGATTACCTGCTGCTCGACGAGCCGACGAACTACCTCGACATCTCCTCGATCGCCTTCCTCGAGGAGTATCTCGCGTCGTATCCGGGCGGGATCCTGATGGTCTCCCACGACCGCTACTTCCTCGACAAGCTTGCCGACTCGGTCGTCGCACTGATGCCAGAGGGGGCCCGCACCTGGCGGGGCAACTACACCGACTTCCTCGAGGCCCGCGAACAATGGGCCCGCGAGGCAGCCGCCGCGCAGGACCGCCAGGACCGCGAGCGGAAGCGGGTGCAGGATTTCATCGAACGGTTTCGCTATAAGGCGTCGAAAGCCTCCCAGGTGCAGAGCCGCATCAAACAGCTCGAGAAGATCGATCGCATCGACCAGGCGCGTGCGGCCCCCAAGCTCGATTTCGACTTCCCGCCGTGCCCCGAAAGCGGGGAGCTCGTCGCGAAGGCCGAGAAGATCGGCCGCCGGTACGGCGACCACGTGGTGCTCGAAGGGCTCGATTTTACGATCAGGCGAGGCGACCGGCTTGCGATCATCGGCGAAAACGGCGCCGGCAAGACGACGCTCATGCGCATCCTGGCCGGCCAGGACGCCGCCCACGCGGGCCGCGTCGAGTGGGGCTACAAGGTCCGGTTCGGGTACTTCGCGCAGGACGAGGAGATCAGCTTCGAACCCGAAGAGACGATCTGGAACCGCATGCTTCGAGACGCCCCGTTCGACATGGTTCCGCAGCTCCGCAGCCTTCTCGGCGTGTTCCTGTTCTCGGGAGACGATGTCGAGAAACCCGTGAGAGTTCTCTCCGGCGGCGAGAAGAGCCGCTTGGGCCTGGCCCGCCTGATGCTGCGACCGTGCAATCTTCTGATGCTCGATGAGCCGACGAATCACCTCGATATCTCGAGCCGCGAAGCGCTGCTGGAAGCGCTCGACGCATTTCCCGGAACGCTTATCATCGTTTCGCATGACCGGTTCTTTCTCGATTGCCTCGCGACACGCATCCTCGCGATCCGCGACGGAAAGGCCTTCCTCTACGAGGGCAACTACAGCCAGTATCTCTGGTCGATGTCTCACCGCATGGCTGAACGTGAGACGGTTGCGCCCCTCGGAGGAACGGCGGCGACCGAAAGCGATTCAGGCAAGGACGATGCCCGTGAGGCCTGGAAGGAGCGGAAACGGCAGACGAACCAGCGGCAGCGGTGGGAGCGCGAACTCCGAGAGGTCGAAGACGCGATCAACGCCCTCGAGACCCGACAACGGGAACTCGAGGCCCGACTTGCCGACCCGCCCGCCGAACTCGGCCGGGAGGGAATCGTCGACCTTTCACGGCATCACACCCAGGTCGGCGACGAGATCGGGAAGCGCATGGAGCGCTGGGAAGAACTTCAGAAACTGATCGAGGAGGCGTCGCAGGCCGACGGCGCCGGGGCGTAAAGGAGCGCAGAGGAATGGCGGGAACGAATGCACGTCCCGATCAGGAACTGCTCGAAAAGACGAGGCACAAGGTCGATGAGCCTCCGATGTTCCGGGTGTTCCTGCTGAACGACGATTACACGACGATGGAGTTCGTCATCGAAGTGCTTCAGAAAGTGTTCCACAAATCGACCATGGATGCCACGCAGATCATGCTTCACGTGCATCGCAACGGACGAGGGCTCGCCGGGGTGTACGTGCGGGATATCGCCGAAACCAAGGTCGAGACCGTGAAAGTGATGGCCCGCGAGAGGGGTTTCCCCCTCCAGTGCGCGATGGAGAAAGTCTGACATGCCGAAGATTCAGCGTGACCTCGAAATAACGCTTCATTCCGTCATCCGGGAAGCGAGCGACCGGCGCGACGAGTATCTGACGCCGGAGCACATCCTCTACGGCTGCCTGTTCGACGGTCTTGGCCGGGAGATACTGCGCGCGTGCGGGGGAAACATCGACCGCATGAAGAAGGCACTCGAAGACTTCTTCGCGGACAAGGTGCCGAAACTGCCGGCCGACTCCGACCTCGATCCCCAGCCGAGCGTGGGCTTCGAGCGGGTCATCCAGCGCGCTCTCCTGCACGTGCAGGCCGCCGAGAAGGAAGAGGCCGACGCGGGTGATATCCTTGCCGCTATTCTTCAGGAACCCGACTCCCATGCCGTGAAAATTCTGACGGTCGAGGAGATCTCCCGACTGGATATTCTTGAGTATATTTCGCATGGCGTGTCGAAGGCCGACGAGTATGACGAGCCGGAGAGCCGCGGCGGAACCGAAAACGGCGAAGAGCCGCTGACCGGCGGCGAGGAGCACGCGGGAGGCGAGGAAGCCGGTGAAAAGCCGGTGAAGGACCCGCTGGGCCAGTTCGCCCAGTGTCTGAACGAGAAGGCCGCCGCCGGCCAGATCGATCCGCTGGTCGGCAGGCATTCCGAACTGCAGCGCGCCATCACGGTGCTCGCGCGCCGGCGGAAGAACAACGTCGTATTCGTCGGCGAGCCCGGGGTGGGCAAGACGGCGATCGTCGAAGGCCTGGCCCGGATGATCCAGGAGGAAAAGGTGCCTCCGACGCTGGCCGGCTTCCGCGTCTTCGCCCTCGACATGGGCGCCCTGCTCGCGGGAACGCGGTACCGCGGCGATTTCGAGGCGCGGCTGAAAGCCGTCATCAAGGCGCTCGAGAAGCAGGAGAAGGTCATCCTGTTCGTCGACGAGATTCACACGATCGTCGGCGCCGGCTCGGTGAGCGGCGGCTCGATGGACGCGGCGAACCTGCTCAAGCCCCTGCTGAACAGCGGACGTGTGCGATGCATCGGCACGAGCACCTACGAGGAGTTCAAAAACCATTTCGAGAAGGACCGTGCCTTCGCGCGCCGGTTCCAGAAAATCGACCTTGCCGAGCCGACGAAGGCCGAAGCGCTGCGCGTGCTGCACGGACTTCGTGGTTCATACGAGACGTTCCATGGCGTGACGTATACGAATGCGGCCCTGAAGGCCGCGGTCGATCTGGCGGCGCGGCATCTCACCGAGAAGTTCCTGCCCGACAAGGCGATCGACCTGATCGACGAGGCGGCCGCCCTGCTCAAGCTGTCGCCGAAATACGAGAAGCGAAAGACCGTCCGCGTGCGCGATATCGAAAAGGCCGTCTCGCGCATGGCGCGGATTCCCGCCGCCCGCGTCTCGACGTCGGACGCCGATCGGCTCAAGGCGCTCGACGACGTCCTTCGCGGCGTCATCTTCGGCCAGGACGAGGCCATCAAGGCCCTCGTGACCTGCATCAAGCGCTCGCGCGCCGGCCTCGGCGGCGAGCGGAGGCCGGTGGGCTGCTTCCTGTTCGCCGGCCCGACGGGCGTCGGCAAGACCGAAGTCTCGCGCCAGATGGCGCAGGCGCTCGGCGTCTCGTTCCTGCGATTCGATATGAGCGAGTATATGGAAAAGCACGCCGTCTCACGTCTGATCGGCGCGCCTCCCGGCTACGTCGGCTTCGAGCAGGGCGGCCAGCTCACCGACGCGATCCGCAAACAGCCGAACTGCGTCCTGCTCCTCGACGAGATCGAGAAAGCGCATCAGGATATATATGGAATACTATTGCAGGTGATGGACGACGCGACCCTCACCGACAACACCGGCCGCAAGGCCGATTTCCGCCACGTCATCCTCGTGATGACCTCGAACGCCGGCGCACGCGAGATGAGCAAGGGGGCGATCGGCTTCGGCGACCAGAGCGGCCACGTCCAGTGGCGCGGTCGCGAGGCGGTGGAAAAGGCGTTCAGCCCCGAGTTCCGCAACCGGCTCGACGCCATCATCCACTTCAACGCCCTCAACCGCGACGTCATGCGGCGCATCGTCGACAAGCTGATCGGCGAGTTGAACCGCCAGCTGGCCGAGAAGAAGGTGAACCTGGTGATCTCCGACGCCCTGCGCGACCATCTCGCCGTGAAGGGCCACGACCCGCGTTTCGGCGCCCGCCCCCTCGGCCGCGTCATCCAGCGCGAGATCAAGGACGAGCTCGCCGACCGTATCCTGTTTGGCGAACTGAAAAACGGCGGCACCGCCCGCCTCGACATCGCCGACGGCAACATCACCTTCGCCTGTACGCCCGCCGACCCGGGGTGTGGGTAAGATATCCGCCGGATTTCCCGCGCTTCGGAAGTGGCCCTTCGAGGGCCTTATCGGCCCCTGTGTTCCTGAAGTGACCATTTTTTCCGACACCGTGTCATCCGGCAGGGCGGGATGATACGATGGGAAACATGCAGGATTCTGAAACTGTGACTCCGCTGTATTCGGTCATCGTTCCGGCCTATAACGAGGAAAAGCTGCTGCCGGCCTGCCTGGCGGCGGTGAACGCGGCCATGGCCGGGGTGCCGTGGCCCGGCGAGGTCATCGTTGTGGACAACAACTCCCGCGACAGGACCTCCGAGGTCGCCCGCGAACGCGGCGCGCGCGTCGTCTTCGAGCCCGTCAACCAGATCTCTCGCGCGCGAAACGCCGGGGCCCGGGCGGCGCGCGGCCGGTATCTCCTCTTCATCGACGCCGACACGTTCGTGAGCGGACCTCTGCTCGCCGCGGCCCTCGACGCCATGCACGAGAAGGGCTGGAGCGGCGGCGGCGCCATGGTCACGTTCGACAGGCCGATGAACCTTTTCTACAGGAAGCTTCTCGAATTGTGGTCGGCGATTTCCCGCAGTTTCTCGCTTGCGGCCGGCTGCTTTCTCTTTTGCCGCGCCGATGCCTTCGCCGATACGGGCGGTTTTTCAGAAAAAGTGTATGCAAGTGAGGAAATCTGGTTTTCACGACGGCTCGTTCGCTGGGGAAAACAGCATCGGATGCCTTTCCGGATCATCTCCTCTCCGAACATCGAGACATCCGGCCGCAAGATGGAGAGCCTTCCGAGAATGCTTCTCGTTCTGCTCACCTTCATTCTGTGCCCGTTCGCGCCCAGGTTCAGGGCGACCAGCTGGTTCTGGTACCACCGCCAGGATTCCTGAATTCCGAGGGGAATGAGCCGGGGCGGTCATTCCGCCGACATCGCTGATTTTGAGGTTGCGAAAAGAATTCCCCTGCCTGAAAAAATATCCGTTAAGAAATTCATGCTTCGTGCCGATGAGGCCGAGGTGACTCAGTGTGTCCGGCGAACCGGACAGCAAGGAGCGAGGCATGAGCAGAAACACCGCGATATTGGCCCTGGCTGCGTCTCTGCTGGCTCTGCCCGCGGGCGCGCAGGAATACCTGCAGCCCGAGGTCCAGAATCAGTTGAAGCAGTCGGGGTTCAGTAGTTCCTTCATCTCCAGCGTCAGGCGGCAACCGGTCAGCCCGTACCGGCGCGTCGCCGATGCCAGCCCCGCCATGGGCCAGGCCGGTTCCCTGCCGGCGATCACGACGTCCGTTCCATCGTCGGCTGACGCGACTGGTGCGGCCCTGCCCCCCGTGAGCGCGTCCGCTCTCTCTCCAGCTGCCGGGAGCTCCGACACGGGAGGGAGCGCCATCACGCCGGCTTCCGCAAAGAGCGGCGTGAAGAAAAAGGCGAAAAAAGCGAAGCCGAAGAAACGCTCTTCCGCTCCGATCGTTTCCAGCAGTTCCGATACGATGATCACCCCGGCACCGGCGCCGGTCATGCCGGTTCCGGCTCCCTACGCGAATCAGCCGGCTCCGCTTCCCTCCATCCGGTCGACCGATCAGGAGATCTATTCGCAGGAACCCCTGAGGTTGCCTCCCGTGTCCAGTCTGCCCGACCCGTCACGAACGACCCTGCCGCCCGTCAGCCGCGACGCGATGATGACGGCCCCCCTGGGCGAAGCCGTGACCCGCGTGCTGGCCTGCAACATGATGGGTCTGACCGGCCTGTTCACCACCACGTCGGCCGACGTCAGCAAGGAAGGCTCGTTCAAGATGGGCTTCCATTCGAGCTGGTTCACCCTCGACCGCGTCTACGACCGCGTCCTGGCGAGCGGCGAAAGCGGCGACCTGCTCGAGATTCCGCTGTTCTTCAATTATTCGGTGACGAACGACCTCGAGTTCGCGTTCTCGATGCCGATTCTCAACTACACCATCAAGTCCCGCATCCTCTGGTCGAAGGATTTCCGCGAATCCGGAAGCGGTGACTCGAAACTCGCGTTCAAATACCGCGTGTTCGATAATCCCCAGTATCAAACGCGCGGCGCGTTCGGCCTCGGGTTCAAGTTCCCCACCGGCAGCGACGCCAAGGGGCTGGGAACCGGCAAGACCGACTTCGAGGTCTACACGGCCTTCAGCAAGAACTTCGAGCGCGTCATCGCCCACCTGAACCTGGGCTACGTGATGACCGGCGACCCGAACACCCAGTTCTACCCCGACGGACTTGCCGATATCTTTTACTATAATATCGGCCTCGAATACCCGCACACCAACAACGTCACCGTCATGGCCGAAGTGAACGGCCAGGACTGGGGCGCGGAAGGCCTGAAGATCGACGTGACCCCCGGCCTGCGCTACACACCGACCGAGAACTTCGCGTTCGAGGTCGGCGTGCCCGTCGCCGTCACGAACGACCAGCGGTATGGCTACAACTATAGAGTCGTCTTCGGGGTGACGACCTTCTTCCGCTGATCCATGCCGGAAAAACTCGAGCGCCGGCGAAGCCGATAGGCTTCGCCGGCGCTGCGTTTTGACGCGGAAACACGCTTGTCATGAAACGGTGTCATCGCGCTGATGTGTTTCGAGCGAGTGAAGGGGACATGACGTTCGGCTGATGCGTGACGGGTTGCATGTGGATGGCATGCGTTTCCCACGCGAGCGGAACCCCGGCCCATACGTGAACTCTGACGAGGAGTCCGTAACAATCAGGCTTGCGGGAGCGGTCGAACAGGACGCTTCCGAGGGAGTGAAAGACGGGGCGCCCGCCAATGCTCCCGCCAGACTTGATCCGATGCGGATGGTGTCCGAACACGCCGGCCGCGCCCGCATCGATCAGGGCCTTGGCGAAGCTCCGTTCTGCCGGCGAGACATACTCTGTGTCCTCGATGCCGACGTGCAGGAAAACGAACGTCAGGTTTTCGCGCGAGTCGCTCGCGACCTGGTTCACGAGGTTCCGATACCGCCTGCCGCCCGGTGGGGAGCCCGTGAGATCGGCGGCAAGAATCACGATCGGTATGCCTTTGATCAGAAACTCGTGACGGCCGGCGAATCCCGTGAGTCCGATTGCCGAAAGCTCCGCGATCGTGCGCTCGAGGCTGCCGGGGCCGCCGTCCCGGGCATGGTTGTTCGCCAGCCCGAAGGCGGAAAAGCCGCTCTGCGGCAGACAATTCAGCGCTTCCGCGTCGAAGGAAAGATCGTGGCGCATCGTTTTGGAGGATGTTCCGACACCGGTTTTCACCGAGCCTTCCAGGTTCGAGACGGCCAGATCGGCGGTGCGCAGATGCTCCCTGAGCGACGAGAAATACCGGTCGGCCCCGATCGATTCGATGCGTCGCGGAATCTCACGGCCGAGCGCAAGATCGCCCGCGAATTCGATCCTCAGCCAGAGATGGTCGACGAGCCCGAGCAGCAACCAGATCAGCCACGGGCTCATGGAAACAGGCGGGTTGAATGAATAGAAGATGCTATGTAGGGGCGGGTTTCAAAGCCGCCCCTACGGAAACGCTGGTCAGTTGTCCCCGCCCGAAACATCCTCTTCCTCATACCAGCCATCCTTGAAATCCAGTTTTGTGGCGTCACCCGAAAGATACGAGGAAGTCCAGCCGGGCGGGGGAGGGGCTTTCCCGTCGCGCATCATCTTCCGCCAGTCTTCGTCCGACAGACGGTTCGAGACCGGTTGTTCGAACTCGTAGAACGAGAAGATGCCGCCCCGGTGCAGGCGCTCGCCGCGGGGGCCGTTGCACCTGACCCACAGCTCGAACACGCGGCCGATCGCGACCTCGAGACAGGTGCCGTCGCCGTTGAACACGTCGGCGATGAGCGACGTCTCTTCCTGCACGAAGTTGTAAAACTCCTTGTCGGGCCTGATCAGGGCGATCGTCAGGTGCTCGCACCAGACGCCGAACCTCCACAGCTTCTCATGCTCGGCGGGCGTGAGGGGCTGACCGGCGGCCTGTTTCGCGGCGCAGGTTTCCATGAGCGAGAGGAGCTCGATCATCTTCAACGTCAGGCCCTTGGAGGTGAGCGGGAAGATCTCGTCGTAGTCCTGGTCCGAGTCCTCGTCGCGTTCGTTCTTCGGCAGGTATCCCTGCGCCGACAGCCTTCCGAACAGTTCGACCGTCAGCCGGCGAAGGCCGCCGAACACCTCCGGATACGGATCGACGGCGACCGACGGCAGGCGGCGGATCATCCAGTCCTCGATCTCGCCGCCCTCGCCGGCTTCGGCCCCGCCCATCTTGTTATACAACAGGGTGTCGTGCCGGAGGGTGACGAGGCTTCCGAGCGCTGCCGTGAGCAGGCGGTCGGTCCAGGCGTCGCTGCCCGTGTGCTCGAGAGCCGTTCGCCCGTTGTCCTTCAGCAGATCGGCGAACCCCTTCAACCACCTTCTGTAGGCGCTTCGTTCCCAGTCGCCGGCCGAAAGGGCGCTGACGGCTTGTCTCGCCTCGGCAAGCGACTCACGGTAGTTCTCGTATCGGTTCTCCTTGTAGAAGTCGACCAGGAGCTTCTCCGCACGGTCCGAGCCGAGGGCGGCCATCACGTCGAGCAGTTTCGGGAGAAGCCGTTTGTTCGCGTCCGTGCCGACGGCCCGATACACGAGGCGCTGCATGACTTCGCTGTCCAGCGTCACCCGCTGTGGGAAAAAGACGACCTGCACGCCCGACAACGGGTTCAGGCGTGGCTTCGGCCAGGCGGCAAGCCTGTCGAACAGAAGCTTTTGAAACTCCTCGTCCGACGGGGCTTTCGATGTCGGCGGAACGCGAATCCCCTGCAGAAGGCCGCGCAGGTCGGTGATGCCGATGTCCTCCGACTCCCCGACCAGATACGACAGCGGTCGGCAGATCGATTCGACGGCTTCGATGACCGGCTTCCCATCGACCTTCGCGTTCGCGGCGATGCCCACGAGAGCCGCGATCGCCGGGAGATCAGGGCCGGGGCTCCTGCCGTCGTCGGCGAAGACCTTCAGGGAAAGCTGGGACAGCGCCATCATGACCCTGAAATAACCCTGCAGCCGCGGGTCTTTCTCGTAATGTCCGCGAACCTTGAACTGGCTGAAGTCGACGTTCCTGCCCAGGACCTTCGATTCCGAGGGGCCGCTCGCGGCGAAGATGCTCCGAAGATCCGCCGCTATGGAATCGCGGATCGTCGCGGGGAGCTGCTTCGCGGCTTTCAGGGCGCCGTCGAGCGTCTCGTTCGACAGAAGGGCCGCGATCTCGAAGACGCCCTGGATTTTCGCGATCTGGGCCCGGCTCTCGCCTGAAGCGCTCTCGGCGGCCTTGCGCGCGGAGACGGCCATCGCTCGGTTGATCGCCGTGATGCGGTCCAGGAAGACGCTTCTCTCGAGCTGCTTGAGAATGAAATCGTAATACAGGTGGAACAGGAACCATACCGTATCGACCGTTATATAACTGTCGAGCCAGTGATACCGGTTGCCTTCGTAGACTTCGAAAAACTGCCGGTAGGTGGCGGGGCGGCCGACGAACCGCTGCGAACGGATCATGTCGAGAGCGGGGGTGGCCAGGTCGATCCGGGGATGGCTCATGTTTCCGGTGAACCAGAGCGGATCTGGCGGCTCGAGGCCGATGCACAGCCGATGTTCGCCGTTTTGTTTCTCGATCCACGCGAGCCGGCGGTTCAGGTGGTCGGCGGCGATTTTCGACACACGGTTCACCGGGCCGAAGGAGACGTTTGTCCTGGTCCGGATGTCATAGGCGCCGGGCACTTTCGACCCGGACACGAAGAGGTGAACGAAATCGGGGGCCCAGCTGATATCCCGCAGGCCCGCCGTGCCCTCGTGCATGGTCGTCTTCATCGGGGGGAGCTCGATCCCGATCTGCTGCCGCTCCTGGTCCATGTTGCAGTAGACGGCGCTGCACAGCCCCTCGGGGCCGGCCACGAAAAGCGTGTCAGGCTCGCCTTTGAGAGCGAGTTCCGTCCAGGCGCCTGGAATGAGCGTCACGATCATCGAGCCATCGGCCTGTTTCCGGATGCAGTTCTTGACCTTGACGTCGCCCTGGGGAAACTGCAGATACTCGACAAGCCCCGGCGTCGGCTGCCCGTCCGACCGAATCGAGCAGAGATTCCCGGAACCGCCCTTCCCCTGGAGGAAAAATAATTTATCATATAATACCGTGTCATCATCGGCTGCGGCGAACTGCGCGCGGGCGCATTCGACACGGAATTCGTCCTCGGGCGTTGTCGTGATGTTCCTCGAACTGCCCGAAGCAACGGAAAACGCTTTGAGATCGTAGTTTCCGGCAGTGTCGGAACAGTAATACACGGTCTGCCCGTCTGGGGAAAAAGAGGGAGAGACAGCGTTTCCCTTTTCGCTGACGAGCTGTTTCGCGGCCTTGTGCGCGAATTCATACAGCCAGATGGAGCGCCGGCCCTCGGCGTTCAGGGTGAAGGCGATCGCGGAGCCGTCGGGCGAGAAAACCGGGTCGGCGATCTCGCCCGGATTGCGGAAAAGCACCTCTTCGGCGGCCGATACTCCGGTGCAGGTGGCGAGACACACGATGATGCCGAGCAGGAATGCCGGCAGGAACGATCGCTTCATGGCGTCGGGTCCTCCCTTGAAGATACTGTCCTGAAGCCGAAAGTATACCACAGATACTCGGATGTCACCTTCCTCCCGTACCGCCGTTCGACGGCCCTCAGCCCCGGCCTGCCCCGAACGGAGACGACGTTGAAATCGTCGAGCACGAACGAGAGGCGGGATCCGAGCCAGAGCGGCGGAAAATCCGGGTGCCGGGATTCATAGACATATACCCGCTTCCAGACCCGGCCCCGGATGGTTCGTTCGACGCCGGCGATCAGGTCATCCGTGCCGTTTCCGTCGATATCCGCAAGGAGAAGTTTGAACAGCGGCGGCGTCAACCGCCCAGCAAGAGGAGTGCCGCCCGGTCTTGCCCGTTCGATCAGCAGAACGTTCAGGCTGTCGTTCGATACGCCGCTGTCGACGGCTTCAAACCAGCGGCCGTGGGGGGAAGCGCCGGATGTGCCGAAGGTTTTCGGGAAATACCAGACACGACGGTTCACGAAACCGCCGTCTTCGGACGGGATGGCCGCCGCCCAGAACAGCAACCAGGCGAGCCACCAGTGAAGCGTGGAAATCACCATGACTGGTAGTATAGTGTAATTCGACAACCCCTGCCCGGCGGCGGTAGTTTTACATGGAACGACCGATGCGATGGAGAAATGATGAAACGGAAGAGTCTCGGTTGGCCCGGCTTGATGATGGCCCTGCTCGTGCTGGCCGATAGCCTGGTCGGCGGAGCTGTTCCCTGCGTTCTCGCAGCCGCGGGATCGAAGGCCGGGCTGAAAAAAGGGATCATCCTCGAATCCGTCGCGACCGGACCGGTTCGCATCGTTGGCGGCGATTCCGAGCTGGCGACGTGCCGGGCATGCCCGGCTTCCGTGTTCAAGCTGGTCATCGCCTGGGCCGGGCTGGAGACTGGCGTGCTGCGGCCCGACACCAGGATTCCCTGTCGGGAAGATCGTATAGCGACTGGTATATGCGAGCTCGGCCTTCGGGATGCCCTGCTGCGTTCGAGCAATGCGTTTTTCGAGACCGTCTCCGGACGCATCGGGCGCGAAAAACTGACCGAATATGCCGCCAGGAGCGGGATCCTGGACGGATCCGTTCCCGAGCATTGGCTGAGGGGGGGGACGAACGCCGCCGTCTGGGGCGGTGACCTGCTCGTCACTCCCTCCCGGGTTCATGACATGATGGTTCGACTTGCCAATGGAACATTCGCCTCGCCGGGAACGAACGAACCCCTCGTTTCCGCGATCGAATGGCCCTGTGATATCCCTGGCATGCGGATCTTCGGAAAGTCGGGAACGATGCGCGGCGCGGTGTGGTTCGCCGGGTTCGCCCGGGAACCGGATGGCCGGCCCCGCACGGTGACGGTTTTTCTCAAAGGCGGCCTTCCCAGAAAGTCCGAGGCGGCCTCGTTGTTTTTCGGCCGGTTTGGAATGAAACCGCCGGTCCTGCCTTTCCTGGAAGGCATTGACAAACGAGTTCCTCCGGGGGGAAAGTGATCTCATGATTCTGCGAAAGAGATTCGATTCGGGGCCCGCCCGCATCGGGATAATTCCGAAGAGATCCACGCTCAGAGCCCTTCTCACCGGCGGATTTGGAATCCTGCTGGTGCTCTGCGCCGTCGCGGCGTTCGCGCGTGCCGGCGGCGGCGAAGGCTTTGGAAGCGGAGGTTCCGGCGGCGGCGGACGGTACGGTGGCGGTGGCGATGCCGACCTGATCTTCTTTCTGGTCGAACTCCTCCTGCGGCTGACGATCGAATACCCCGCCGTCGGCATTCCGCTGGCCCTGACGATCATCGCCGTCGTCGTGTATTCCGCCAGGGAAGGCGGCGAACGGTACGTCGACTACACGATCCGCCGCGGCGTCGTCGCCCAGGACCAGGTGCGCCGGAACAGGGCCGAATCTGCCCTGAAAAAGCGCGATCCCGCCTGGAATTCCGTTGCGATGCTCTCCAGGGCGAAAACGGCGTTCGCGCTGATCCAGGAGGCGTGGTCGGATCAAAAGCTCGAAAAGGCGCAGGCTTTTCTATCCGATGCGATATATGAAAAGTTCCGTCTCCAGATCTCCGAACTTCAGGAACGGGGGATCCGCGACCGGATCGAGAGCGTCACCCTTCATGACGCCCGCATCGCCCAGCTCGAATCCGACGAGACATTCGACACGCTTCATCTCTATTTCAGAGCCCACGCGACAAACTTCAAGGTCGACGCAAAGTCCGGGAAGCGCCTTTCCGACGACTCGGGCGAGTTCGAGGAATACTGGTCGTTCCTGCGCAGGCCGGGGGCGAAATCCCTTGCCAAGGGCCTGATCGAAGGCTACTGCCCGAACTGCAGCGCTCCGGTCAGCATGAACCGGGCCGCGAAGTGCGAGGTCTGCAACTCCTTCCTCCGGTCCGGCGAATACGACTGGGTGCTTTCCGAGATCACGCAGGCCTCCGCCTGGTCCGTCCGGGAGGCGGCTGCCGTGCCGGGCCTCGACGCCATGCGCCGACTCGACGCCGGATTCAGCGTTCAGCAGATGGAAGACCTGGCCTCGCTCGCCTTCTACCGCCATGAAGCGGCGGTTCGCCTCGGCACGCCCGAGACGATCGCGAAGCTGGCTCTCGATTCGTTCGTGGAGGAGTTTCCGGCGAAAATCCGGAAAGAGCCTGACGGAACGCGCCTGTATTACACCTCCTGCGCCGTCGGAAGCGTCGATACGAAGCTCATCGAGCCGGGCGAGCCGCTGGACCGCGTCTGGATCGAAATCGCCTGGAGCGGCCGGACGACCCGCCGGATGCCGGACGGCCGGGAAGTCATCGGCGGAATCTCGCCGCCGCGCCGCCATTTTTACGTGTTCGTCCGAAAGCACGGCGTCGAAACGGACGTCAGGCTCTCCCTCAGCAGCGCCCACTGCCCGAACTGCGGGGCTCCCGAACAGAACGTCACCGACCATACCTGCCCCTATTGTCAGACCGTCCGCAACGACGGTTCGAAAGGCTGGGTCCTCGAATCCGTTCTTCCGGTGAATCCGGACACGTTCCGCCTCATGAAGGGAAAACGGACGAATCAGGCTGCCCGGACTCCCGGCGCTCCCGAGGTGCCGGGGGAAATTCCGCCTCTCCCGGTGCCGGCCGTCGAAGACATGGCCGACGAAGAGCCGGGCGCGGCGGAAATCGGCCTTGCGTGCATGATTCATGTCATGATGGCCGACGACGTCATCGACGACCGCGAGGAGAAGTTCCTTCGGGAGTTCGCGGCACGATGCAAGGTCAGGAAAATCGTGGTCGATTCGATGATCCAGCAGGCGCGCATCTTCGGAAAAATGGATGATTCCTCGTTGCCCGTTCCTGCAACGCCCGAGCAGGGAAAACGTCTGCTCCGGCGGATGGCTGCGATGGCCCTCGCTGACGGGCGACTCTCGAAGGAGGAACGGGCGGCATTGAACGCGTTCGCATCCCGCATCGGCCTTTCACCAGCCGACGTCGACGCGATCGTCAGCCAGGAGCGGAGCCGCATCTACGCTGAGGCGAAGAAAGCCATCGCCGAAAGCAAGAATATCCCCACGTAGGGGATCGCTTCCGAGAGCGGCAGGCTGGAGAGTCCCCGTTCCCCCTGAGCCTGTCGAAGGGCGAGAACCCGTTCGTGCTTCGACAAGCTCAGCACGAACGGGTTCTCGTAATATAATTTATATAAGTCTTTATAAAACGAACAAGCCCCGCCGGAAAGGCGGGGCTTGTATCGCGAAAGTATTGAATCTTACTGCATTTTCTGGCCGCACTCCGGGCAGAACTTCGCGTTCGGGGCGAGGGACGCCTTGCACTGCGGGCAGGCGCGGCTCTGGGGTGCGCCGCACTCGGGGCAGAACTTCTGGCCGGCGGTGATCTGCTTCCCGCAGCTGACGCAGGGGGCGGTCGCCGCGGCCGCCGGGGCGTTGGGCTTTCCGCAGCCGGGACAGAACTTCGCGTTCGGATCCATCGGGGCGTGGCAGGCGGCGCAGGCGATCGTCGCAGGCGCGGTCGGGGCGTTCATCCCCTGGTTCATCATGCCGGCCGCGAGGCCCTGGCCGAGGCCCATGCCGGCGCCGAGGCCCATGCCCAGGCCCGCTCCGCCGCCCTGGTTGCCCGCCGCCGTGTTCACGGCCTTGAGCTGCTCGACGGTCGCGAAGTTGCGCATGCTGGTCTGGTCGACGCCGCCCAGGGCGTTGATGGCGTGGGCGTCGGCGATCTTGTCGGAGATCTTGTCGATCCGCTTTTTGGTGTCATCGTCGAAATCGGTGTTTTCGATCCGGAAGTCGGTCAGCTCGAAACCGAGCGGCGTCAGCACCGGCCCGATCATCTTCTGGAGCTTCTCGGACAGCTCGACGCGGTTGCGGTCGATCTCGGAGTAACTGAAGCCCGATTCCGCGAACAGATCGGTCAGCGGGGTCAGGAGCCGGTCGACGATGATGTTGCGGATCTCGGCGATCGTGTAGACCTCACGGTTGCTGGTCACTTCCGTGAAGAAACCGCGCGGGTTCACGAGGCGGAACGAGAAGTTGCCGAACGCCCGCAGGCCGACGGGGAACTTGTACTTCGGGTCGTCGTATTTGATCGGGGCCTTCGTTCCCCACTTCTGGTTCATGAACTCGGTCATGCGGACGAAGTAGATGTTCGCCTTGTGCTCCGAGGTGAAGCCCTGCATGATCTTGCTGATCGTCGTCCAGAAGGGGATATTCGCGGTATGCAGATCGAACAGGCCCGGATAGTCGTGGATCGCCTGGACCTGGCCCTGATACACGAAAATCGCCGCCTGGCCCGGATTGATCAGCAGCTTCGACATGTTCTTCAGTTCGTCGTTGCCGCCGTCCCAGCGCCAGATCAGCACGTCGGGCGACGGGTCCTTCCACTCGATGACCGACCGGAGCTGATTGCCGAAAAATCCCATGGTGTTCCTCCCAAATCTGACGTTCGATCGAAATGTCGCTCCGTAATGATACCGCACCATGCGCTCAACCACAACAACACGCCCTCGGAGACGTGGTATCCTGAGAAATCATGAGTGGTGATGATCAAAGCCAGCCTCCCGTGGAAATCCCGGTCGACGGGACGCTCGACCTGCACACCTTCCGCCCGTCCGAGGTGAAGGATGTCGTTTCAGATTACATCGACGCCTGCCTCGAACGCGGCATCCTGCACCTGCGGATCATTCACGGAAAGGGCGTCGGCAACCTCCGTCGCATCGTCCACGCCCTCCTCGAGCGCCACCCCGCCGTCGCCGAGTTCTGCCTCGCCGACCTCGACGCCGGCTCCTGGGGAGCCACCCTCGTTACGCTTAAAACTGCTCCTGAAGGGAAGCAGAATGGTTGAAATTTACGAATAACCGCAGAGGCGCTGAGGCGCAGAGAAATATGAAAACAATTAAGAAAAGATTCTTCCGATTCATGAAGCTCAAATCCTCACATATCTGAAGCTTATGCAGATGACTGTTGGTCTCATAATCAACTTCAATGTTCCGGCTTTAAAAAAGGGAATCAAAAGAGTTGTGAATAATTTTGTCGAGATTCCAAATCCAATTCTTCTGGAAAACGATCATCAGTAGAATACAGAAATTCTCTGCGCCTCAGCGCCTCTGCGGTGAAACAGTGTTGAATGAATTCCAGAAGACGGGGTATAATGAGATGTTGCTGAGGCGCGGTAGTCGCCCGGTAGGTAGGAGTTGCCCAGAAGTATGTTGCATGTGAGCGATCGCATTCGGTCGGTATATATTGTTATTGCAATAATATGCACTGTTTTTTCTCTCGTAGGATGCGGTGGCGGTGGAGGAGACGGAGATAATCCGGTTGCTCCAACACCGTCATTGCCTGATACGCCGTTGATTTCTCTGAAAGCGCAAGATTTGGCAACTCCCGGAACTTCTTCTGACAATGCTTTCAACCAAGGTGCTCTTGCTCTTCGCATCCCAACATCGACCAAACGTGAACGATATGCCGTGCTGCTCTCCAATGGTGGCATGGCCAGCACGGTTAAGATCAATGGCGGTGGTTCATCCAGGCTGAACTCTGTCAGATCTTCGGTTGCGGCTGTCGCGCCGATGACGCGACCTGTCTGCGGGACGCCGTTCCTTCGCGAGGCGCGAAAGAACCTTTCGTCCTCAGCAATTCGCGCGAACAGGGTTGCGACCATGAAGGCGATGACAACCGACGAAAAGCTCAAAGATGTCATTTCTTTCAGTATTTACGCAGGTGGCGTGACGAGTCTGAATAATACATTCTATACAAAACGGAACGGTGTACTTCGCCGCATCGGAACGTATTGTAAAATTTTTGTTGATCCCGAACCCGCGCCGAACGGCCTCAGCGCTACCATTGGTACCTATACCATCAAAGACACTGAACTCGATACAATGGTCAAAAACTTCGACGAGGCAATCTATCCTCTGATGACAGGCCAGTATGGACCGTCCTATGACATGGACGGCGATGGAAAGGTTGCTATCTTCCTTTCCCCTTTAGTCACCCAGAATGGTTTCGCTGGATTCTTCGATAGTGAAAACTTATCGGAATCTCCGGATAGTAATCAGCGAGATATGTTTTGCATGTGGACGCCTTATTGGGATTATAAACGAGAAGAATGGCTTCCTGCAACCTGTGAAACGATTGCACATGAATTTCAACACCTGATTAACTTTTCAACGCGCATGAAAATGCAGAAATCTTCCTTAATGAGTAATTATGGTGGATATTCAGAATATAATCGCGATCATGGAAATTACTGGTTTGACAAAATAACAGAGGAAGAGACTTGGCTTGACGAGGCCCTCTCGATGGGGGCCGAGATACGATATCGACTTTCCGTCGGCGATCCGGCAACAGAGGGGCGCTTTAGGAATTACATGTATGAACTGTCGACAAAACCACTGACGTCGTTCTCAAATACCCTCGCTGACTATGGCCGCGTGGGACTTTTTAGCCATTACCTCTTCGAGAAGGGGACGGCTTCTAGGATCAAGCAGTTGGTCACTTCCGGGCTGCGCGGTAAAGAGAATATCAACGCGGCATTTGCCGACCATGAAATAAAAGAGCTTCGCACGTTTGATAGTATTTTTAAAAACTGGACGAAAGCAGTATTTGTCGAGATGAATCGTGAAAATATTCACGATCTGAGTGTTATTCCAGCTTGGCAAAGATTTTCCGAAGACTTCAAGCTTGTCCGTTCAAATACCACCGCACTTACTTATGGGGCTGGTGCGCAGGAATATCTCCCTGAAGATTCCTTGACGATGTTCATTCTCAAGCCTTCCAACGGCTACACCGCCGATTCGGCCACTCTCTATCTCCAGGCAGTCATCGGGACGACCCAACAGACGTCAGCTTCGATCGACTGCACCGTCATGCGTCTGAACGACGCTCAATGAGCGGAAGACGGTTCACCTCAGAGACACAGAGGCACAGAGATATTCATTGCGAAGCCACAAAGGCGCGATGATGAATATATTGTATAGTATTTATTCTCGGCGTCTCTGCGCCTCCGCGGTGAAATATTCGAATAAGTCGCATCGCGGTCGCCCGGGTAATTCTCTGTGTCTCCGTGACTCTGTGGTGCGTTGTATCCAGAGTCAGGTGAAGGGGCGGTTGAAGAGTTCGACGAGGTCGGTCATGAGGGCGATGATGCCCAGGCCGATGATCAGAAACCACAGCGAGGCCCGCCGACCGGGGTTGTCCGGCGGCGGTGCAGCGTCATCCCCGCGGGGCGCAGGCTCGTCGTGATCGGCGAACAGGTGATCCCACTGATCCAGGCCGTAGAGAAAAAAGCCCAGAAACAGCAGAAACAGACAGAAGAAAAACAGCCCGACCCACATGGAGCTCGCTAAGCCACCTTGTCTTTGATTGGGGAATTTTCGTGGGAATAATCAGGTATGGAGACATTGAAAACCCACGAATAGAGAACGACTGGATCGACGTCCGCTCCATTTGGCCAGCAGATGGTCCCAAGATCAGGATCGACTTTTCCTGTTCTGAAAACGTTCAGGTCTTTCAGTGGAGCAAAGATTCCCGAGAAAGCGATATGCTTTGCGAGATCGACCTCTCCCGATTTCCCATCGTCAAACGTGAGACGCAAACGATAATCGCCAATGAATTCAACGAAAGTAACGTCTTTCAGCATTTGCTTACTCCAGCGGAGAAATTCTCGGAAGCGGCCGATTTTCCTGGGCGAGATTCCATGCATTCCGAAGTTCGGAGTGATGTGCCAGACCCCATTCCATTACCATCCCAAACACTCGTGGTGCCAGAGAGCCTTCGAGCAGTCTCATCGTTCTGATTTCAATCAGAGCTTTTTGGTCTCCGTATCGAACGTGAAAATGAGGTGGGGAATGATCACTGTAATTCATCGTGATGATGATTCCAAAAAATCTGCTTATCTCAGGCATGAGAATTCCAGAATGTGCATGAGTTTCGACCATATCTATTTTAGGCCGCGGAGCAAAGATGTGCAATCTTCTATCAAGATACTATTTTTGAGAGAATCGCCGGTAGATGCGAACTCAGCCGGCGTGGTCGGTGGGGCCGAGGAGCTGGGAGACGGTCACGAAACGGTAGCCGCACTTCTTCAGGGCGGGGATCAGCACCGGCAGCACGCGCAGGGCGCCGGGGTGGATGTCGTGGAACAGCACGATGCATTCGGGCGAAAACGAGCGAACCACGCGGGCCAGCATCCGATCGCTGCTGCCGCCGGCCCAGTCGCGGCTGTCGGCGTCCCACAGCACTTCGCGCCATCCCTGGCCTTCGATCATGCCGCGGACGCGGCCATTCGTATGGCCGTACGGCGGCCGCACGAGGCGCGGCGATCTGCCGGTCAGTGCGGCGATCATCTCCGATGTGCGGCGAAGATCGCCGATTCCGGCGGCGGAACTCATGTTGACGAGAGACTTGTGGCTCCAGGTATGGTTTGCCACTTCATGTCCCTCTTCCGCCATCCGCGTAACCAGATCGGGATAGGCTTCCGCCCTGGAACCGAGCACGAAGAACGTGGCCCGCACGCCCTGCGCCCTGAAGTAATCGAGCAGTTGCCGGGTGTAGGCGGCATGCGGTCCGTCGTCGAACGTCAACGCGACGAGCTTCGAACCACCCCCACCGGAAATGCGACTGATCGCGGCGGCGCAGGAGTCGATCGTGTATGGCTCGGCAGGCTCGATCCGGGCCGGCGGGGAAGGATGCCTCGCGACGGCCGTTCCCTGCGAACCTGGCAGCTCCGGCGGTCCGTGCGGCGGAATCGGAGCGTCGCGCATGCCGGACCCGAACGAGTCGGCGATGCCGAGATTGCCGTCCATCACCGGAGGCTTGATCTCCGTGGCGGCCGGTGGAACGCCGGGCAGTCGTCCGTAGGCGTCCGGAGATGGCGGCCGGAGACCCAGTTCCTGGAGTTGCCTGGCGGCCGGCTCGAATCCGGGATTCAACCGTAGGGCCGCGAAAAACGACGCGGCGGCTTCGCGCCGTTTCCCGGTTTCCTTGTAGAGGAGCCCAAGGTTGTAATGGAGCCAGAACGAAGATTCGACGCGCAGGCCCGCCTCGAACACCCTGAGCGCGTCGGTAAACCTCTTCTGGGTTTTCAGGGCGGATCCGAGGTTGTTATAGAGGTGAACATATTTCGCGTCGATGGAAAGACCGCGTTGCCAGAGGAGTATCGCGTCTTCCAGGCGGCCCGCCCGGGCGTAGATGATGCCCATCGAGTTCAGGACGCCGACGTCGCGGGGATTCTGCTCGAGTTGCTGCCGAAGCAGCTCGAAATCCTTCATCAGGTCGGGGGGCGTCGACGGATCGCTTCGGGCCTCCTGCCCGGCGATCTGGCCTTCCGCCGGCCGCGCCGGGACCGCGATGGCGAGAACCAACGCGCAAAGCAGAAGATGCCAAGGACGCATGCGGTCCAACCTCCGTTTCGCCATCCCCCATCGGCACAAGTCGGAAAATCGTTTACCTGTCCGCTGGCAGCCTGTACAGCGCCTGATACAGCCGCCAGATCCGGCGCTTGAGATCGCCTGCATCCGGTTGCGGAATCGTTCCGGCCTCGAAGGCAAGCCCGTGTTCGCGCAGAATACCCTCGCAAAGGGCCAGTAATTCGGGGTCCCGTTCGCCGGCGAAAGATGAAACGGCTTTCGTCAGGAGAGAGGCGCTCTCCGTCGCGATCGCACGCTCAGGCGGTTCGCCCGTCATGGATATCGAAAAGAAGCGCCAGATATCCTTGTTCACCCCGTCGTCCGGCCCGTTCAGGACTCTCTCCGCCCCGGCCGACAAGTCTGAAAGCCTGGATTCGGCGAGTGCGGGGTGTTGCATGTCTCCCGTGCGCAACGATTCGAGCGCGTCGAGAAACAGGCGAGCGGCGAAGGGCTTTCCAATGAGCAGGGGAGGGAAGGAAAAGTCGAAGGAGGGAACGCCGTCCGTCGATATGCGTTCGGCCAGAAATGCAACGGCTTTTTCCAGGATCGGAGAGATGTCGAGGTCGAGGCAGAACTTTTTGAGATAGGCCAGGGCCGCGGCTGCGGCCAGCGTCGGCGTGACGGCGCCGTATTCCGGACGGCCAGGAACGGCAAACGAGCCGTCTGCCTGCTGCAGTGCGACGAGTTGGTCGGCGATGGACGCGAGAACCGTTCTGGGGGTTTCGAGACAGCGAAATTCGGCGACCGTCGCCGCCCAGGCCAGAGGCAGGGCGAGGTGGCACGAAAAGCACCGATTCGTTCGCTGAAATTCCATGATCGCGCGGGAAAGATCGGTAAGCTCGATTTCCAGGTTGCGGACCGCCGGGTCGAGGCCGGAAACGATGATGCCCCCCGTCGTGCCTGAACCTATTTTCGAGGGTGCGGAAACGAGCGGAACGAGCTCGAGCCAGCCCGTCGAGGGATCGTTCAGCCTGATGCTGAACGTGTCGTCATACGGCTCGTTCAGGCGGCAGACCCGCGTGACGTGAGCGCTTCGGACGATCACGGCCGTTCCCCGCCGTCCCGCGCCGAATACGTCCGCGGAGTCGGGCGGAAGATTGACGAATTTGACGGCTGACGTGGCCGGGAAGTCGATCCGACAGCCGCCGTCCGGGAGAGAACGGATCGTCCATGCCAGTTCTCCGGAATCGACGATTGATGGTGCGGCGAAGACGATCAGGAGGAATATAATCGTTACCAGTATAATATGATTGGATATCACGGCCTGCCGGAGTCCTTCCGGAGACCGTATTTTTTCAGTTTGTAATGGAGGTTCTGGCGTGTGACTCCGAGAAGCTCGGCCGCCTGTGCGTAATTGTAACCGGAGGCCTCCAGGGCGCGCCGGATCATGTCCACTTCGAGCTGTTCCCTGGCCGTATCGAGCGGCAGACCGCTCGATACGGCCGGGCTTCCTTCGCCACGCTCTGCGGACGTCGGTGGAAGCGGCAGGTCTTCAGGAAGAAGTTCGGCGCCGACCCGCTTGAGGATCACGGCCCGCTCGATGATGTTCTCCAATTCGCGCACGTTGCCCGGCCAAGAGTGAACGGCAAGATGAGCCAGCGCCGCCTGGGATGGAGCGAGAAGAGGCCGATGATGACGTTCCGCGAACCGCCTCAGGAATACATCGACGAGGTCCGGGATGTCTTCGGGGTGTTCCCGGAGCGGCGGCATGCGGATCTCCACGACGCTCAGCCGATACAGCAGATCTTCGCGGAATCGGCCCGCCATCGACTCGGCGCGCAGGTCGCGGTTGCTCGCCGCGACGATGCGCACATTCGCCGGAAATGCCCGCGTGTCGCCGACTTTGCGAACGACGCCGTCCTGGAGGACCCGGAGAAGTTTTGCCTGGCTCGGCTGGGCCAGATCGCCGATCTCGTCGAGAAACAGCGTGCCGCCGATCGCTTCGTGAAACAAACCGTCCTTGTCGGCGAATGCACCCGTGAAGCTGCCCTTCACGTGGCCGAACAGCTCGCTTTCGACGAGATTCTCCGGAATGGCGCTGCAGTTGACCGGAATGAACGGCCCGGAGGAACGTTTCGAACGTGCGTGCAGGGTTCGCGCCGCCAGTTCCTTGCCGGTTCCGCTCTCGCCCTGGAGAAGGACGGTGCTTTCGGTGTCCGCGACACGATCGATCAGATCGAGAACGTTCCGCATCGCCTCGGAATGGCCAGCCGGCGTCACCCTCGTAACGGAGGCGGTTTCCGTGCTGGCAAACTCCGCGGCGAGAACGGAGCGCACGGCGGCACGCAGATCGGCGATCTCGAAGGGCTTCAGCAGGTAATCCCGCGCACCGAGCTTGACGGCCGTTACGGCCGTTTCGATCGACGAATAGGCCGTCATCAGGATGCAGGGCGGCCGGGGATGCAGTTCGCCGAGCTTTGCGAGCAGGTCGAGGCCGGACATGCCCGGCATGCGAATGTCGGAGATCACGAGCGCGGGATTGCGCTCGATGATGAATTTGAGCGCCGCATCGGGTTGCGAAAAGTCGCAGACCTCGTGACCGTCGAGTTCCAGGGCTTTTTTCAAAGCCCGCAACAGCTTCACCTCGTCGTCGATCAGTACGATTCTGTTCGGCATTCTATTGATTCCTTCATATAATGTATCACGAGTTCTCTCCGCCGGCTGTCCTGAGCGTGAAGGAAAAAACCGTCCAGCCGTCCGCCCGGCGCTCGGCCCATATCCTCCCGCCGTGTCCTTCGATGATGGACTGACAGATGGCGAGACCGAGACCGGTTCCCTGCGGCTTCGTCGTCACCAGCGGCTCGAACAGATGATCGGCGGCTTCGCCGAGACCCGGCCCGTTATCCGAGACCGTGACGACGGCGAAACCGTCCCCGGTCACCGTCGCTGAAACCCGTATCGTCGCCGCTTTTCCCGAAGAAACCTGATCGTGAAGCGCGTCGGCTGCGTTCCTCAGGAGATTCGACAGGACCTGCCCGATACCGGTTCTGTCGACGAGCACGGCCGTATCGAGCTTCTCGGCGACGTCGAGTTCGATTCCGGCGCGCCTCGCCACGTCCGAAAAGATGCGGACGGTCTCGGCGATCAGTTCGCCGAGAGGGGCGGCGGTAAGCCGTGGCGGGCGGTTGTGGGCGTATTCCAGGAGCGACTCGACGATTCGGCGGCACCGCTTGGTCTCGTCGATGATCGCGACGATATCGTCTGACTCGACCGGTTTCCCGGATTTCACGGCGTCGAGAGCGAGACCGGCGCTGGCCAGAATCGTGCCGAGCGGGTTATTGATCTCGTGGGCCAGTCCGGCGGAAAACCGGCCCAGCATCGCCATTTTCTCCTTGCTCATCAGCTCCTGCTGCACGGCGATCAGCCGGTCTCGGGCCGCGGAAAGCTCGAGCACCATACGATTGAAACTTCGTGCCACCGTCCCGATCTCATCGGCCTCATCGGGAACTTCCGTCACGGGAATCTGCTGCCAGTGCCCCGCGCTGACCCGGTCGATCGCCTGTTTCAGCCTCTCGAGTGGTGAGAACAGGCGCCGGGCGAGAAAGTAGCCGAGGACGAGGAAGGCAAGGATCTCCAGAATGGCGAGGCGGAGCATCAGGTCGTCGACACCGGTCCTGGTCAGAGTTGCCGAATCGGCCTCGTAGCCGATCAGAAGGGTCTGACCGGTTTCCGGAAATGCGGTGGCTCGAAGACGATACAGCTTGCCGTGCATCAGCCGCTGGAACGTCGCTTCCCGCGAGGCATACTCGGTGCGGAGTTCCGCCGGCCAGTCCGGTGCATTGCCGCTGATGAGCCCCTGCGAATCCCAGAGCACCATCAGCGGCTTCGCCGGCACCGTTGGCCTGCGGGCGACGATCAGTTCCGTTTCTGAGGCGGGCAGGGGAACGACATGGACGACGAAGCCGAAATTCGAAAGAGGGCCGGAAAGAGCGATGCGCTGCGGCAGCGCCGTGCCGTAAACGAGCGGCGCCGGCCGAAGCAGAGGGTAGAGCAGACTTGTCCCGTTTCTCCGGATATCCAGCCAGTCGAGCTGAAGATGCCGCTTGAACAGTTCGACCGTCTTCAAAAGCCATTCCTGCGAGGTTTGACCGAAGTCCGTACCGGCGAGCACCGGCGTGATCTCGCCTGCGACGCTTGCCAGCGCGCCTTTTTCGCGACTCCACTCCAGGATGACGGAGTCGCGGAGAGAGGTGAGCTTGCCCAGGTCGGCCTCCTCGAGCTGCAACCCGAGCGTGCGCGCGCCCCAGGAAATGATGAGGCCGGTCAGGGCCACGATCATCAGGGCAAACCCGATGCCGATCTTGAAGCGTATGCTCACGCGGCCTCCTGAGAAATCCTTGGCCGTCGCACAACGGAAAACGAAACCACGGAGTCGCAGAGACACAGAGGCTGTTGTCGGGCACATTGTCCTGTATCCGATGTGGAGGAGGGTTTGAAACCCGCCCCTGTCGAGCAATACCGATGATCAGATGCGCATCTGCGAATCACGGAATTCATAAAATATTTTTTTCTCTATATCTGCGTGTCTTTGTCCGAAACCCCGACCGTTTTCGAACCGTCCTGTCTATCATCGCATAAAATCTCTTCAGCGTCATATACGGATGTTCCATGAAAGTTTCGTGGAAAAACAACGACCCGCCGGCTTGTGCGCGGCGGGTCGTATCCGATCGTCAGGGTCAGTAGCTGATCAGCTGGGCGAACGAGTCGGGATCGAGGCTCGCGCCTCCAACCAGGGCTCCGTCGATGCCGGGCTGGCTCATGTAGGTCTTCATGTTGTCGGGCTTGACCGAGCCGCCGTACAGGATGCGGGTCTTGTCGGCCGCCGAGCTGCCGTACCGGCTGTGCAGGAACTCGCGGATCAACGCGATCGCGTCGTGCGCGTCCTTCGTCGAGGCGTTCTTGCCGGTGCCGATGGCCCAGACAGGCTCGTAGGCCACGACCATGGTGCCGATCGCGTTCTCGGGGACATCCTTCAGATCGCGATCCATCTGATTCAGGATGACCTGCTCGGTCAGGTTCTTCTCGCGCTCGTCGAGCTTCTCGCCGACGCAGAGAATCGGGATCAGCCCGTTCTTGACGGCTGCCAGCACCTTTCGGTTGATCAGCTCGTCGGATTCGCCGAACACCCAGCGGCGCTCAGAATGGCCCAGGATCACGAATTCGCAGTGAAGATCCTTCAGCATCGCGGCCGAAACCTCGCCCGTGAACGCGCCCTTCTCCTCGAAATACATGTTCTGCGCCCCGAGGAGGATCTTGGTCTCCTTGCGGGCCTGGTCGACCGGGTAGATCAGCGGGAACGGCGGGCAGATCAGCACGTCGCGCTCACGGACGTTCGCGATCTTCGGCTGCAGGGCGGCGACGAAGCTCTTGGCCTCGCCGGTCACCTTGTGCATCTTCCAGTTGGCGGCGATCAGGGGACGGCGTGACGTAGGCATGTCAGGCTCCTCCGACCATGTTCTTGATGTCGCGCGAGAAGATCTCGATGCCCGGCAGCGTTTTGCCTTCCAGATACTCGAGGCATGCGCCGCCGCCCGTGGAGACGTGCGACACCTTCTCGGCGGCGCCCATCTGCTCGATCGCGGCGACCGAGTCTCCGCCGCCGACGACCGTCACTGCCTTCAGCGACGCCATCGTCTCGGCGATCGCCCGGGTGCCGGCGTCGAAGGGCTTCGTTTCGAACACGCCCATCGGGCCGTTCCAGAGCACCGTCTTCGCCTTCTTCAGCTCGGCGTTGAAAGCGGCGACCGTCTTCGGGCCGATATCGAGGCCGAGCTGGTCGGCCGGCATCGCGTTCGTATCGACCGTCTGCACGGCAACGCCTTCCTTGATCTCGGCGGCGACGACCACGTCGACCGGAAGCAGGATGGTCTTGCCGAGCTTCTTCGCGGTCTCGAGGATCTTGAGGGCAACGTCGAGCTTGTCGGCCTCGCACAGCGACTTGCCGATCTGCTTTCCCTGCGCCTTCAGAAAGGTGAACGCCATGCCGCCGCCGATCAGTAGCGAGTCGACCTTGGTCAGCAGATTCTCGATGACGAGAATCTTGTCGCTGACTTTGGCCCCGCCCATGATCGCGACCATCGGCCGCTCGGGCGACTGAGTGACCTTGTTGAGGTAGGTGATTTCCTTCTCCATCAGGAACCCGGCGAACGCCGGCAGGATGTCGGCAACGCCGGCCGTCGAAGCGTGCGCGCGATGCGCCGTTCCGAACGCGTCGCTGACGTAGATCTCACCGAGGCTCGCCAGAGCCTTGCTGAACGCGGCGTCGTTCTTCTCCTCCTCCGCGTGGAAGCGGAGGTTCTCGAGCATCAGGACCTCGCCGTCCTTCAGCCCCTTCGCAAGTTTGGCCGCCTCGTCACCGATGCAGTCGTTCGCGAAGGAGACCGGCCTGCCGAGAAGATCGCTCAGATGCTTGACGAGCGGCTTGAGCGAATACTTCGGGTCCGGTCCGCCCTTGGGGCGGCCGAGATGGCTCATGATGACGAGCCTCCCGCCCTGGTCGATGATGTGCTTCAGCGTGGGCACGGCAGCCCGCATGCGGGTGTCGTCGGTGATGTTCAGCGACTTGTCGAGCGGGACGTTGAAGTCGACGCGCACGAGGGCGCGCTTGCCCTTGAACTGGATGTCGCGAATCGTTCTAAACATGGAGCGGAGTTCCTCCTCTCGGTAATTCAATACGCCGGAATATTATTTGTCGTGCTTCATCATGTGGCTGAGCAGGTCGCACACGCGGCAGCTGTAGCCCCACTCGTTGTCGTACCACGACACGACCTTGAAGAAACGCTTCTCGCCCTTCAGGTTGTTCTGAACGGTGGCCAGCGAGTCGTAGATCGAGGAGCGCTGATCGTGAATGAAGTCGGTCGAGACCAGTTCTTCGCTCGTCACGCCCAGAATGCCCTTCAGATAACTCTCGGAGGCCTTCTTCATCAGGCTGTCGATCTCCTCGATCGAGGTGTCGCGGGCGGCGCGGAACGTCAGGTCGACGACCGAGACGGTCGGGGTCGGCACGCGGAACGCCATGCCGGTCAGCTTGCCCTTGGTCGCGGGAAGCACTTCGCCGACGGCCTTGGCGGCGCCGGTGGTGGACGGTATGATGTTGATCGCGGCCGCGCGCCCGCCGCGCCAGTCTTTCTTCGACGGGCCGTCGACGGTCTTCTGGGTCGCGGTATAGGCGTGGATCGTCGTCATCAGGCCGGTCTCGATGCCGATGCCTTCCTTCAGGAGCACATGGACGACGGGCGCCAGGCAGTTCGTGGTGCAGCTGGCGTTGCTGACGATATGGTGCTTGGACGCGTCGTATTCCTGCTCGTTGACACCCATGACGATCGTCTTCACGTCACCCTTGCCGGGGGCCGAGATGATGACCTTCTTCGCGCCCGCGTCGAGATGGCCCTTGGCCTTCTCTGACTCGGTGAACAGGCCGGTCGACTCGATGACGTACTCGACGCCCAGGGCCTTCCACGGCAGCTCGGCCGGGGTCTTGGTGGCCGCGACGCAGCGGATTTTGTGACCGTTCACGACGATGACGTCGTTCTCGGTCTTGGAAGGATCGCTCTTCTCGGTGGTGACGGCGTGCTTGAACTTGCCCTGCACCGAGTCATATTTCATCTGATATGCAAAATAATCCGCATCCGTCGAGACATCAACGACCGCGACGACATCGAACGTCTTGCCGAGAAGCCCCTGATCGCAGATCGCCTGGAACACCATGCGCCCGATGCGGCCAAACCCGTTGATACCAATTTTCTTCGCCATTGACGTAAAACCTCCTTGGATTCAGATTGATGTGTCGGGGGAAAAGAAACCGACAGCCCCCCGCGAATCGGAGGGGCTGCCGGTCATGTGAATGGTTCGGTTGAGATGCGCAACGCGTGCGTCTCTCAATCCTTCAGCTGCTCTTTGAGCGAAGCGAGCTTGTCGCGGAGCAGATCGCCGATCGTGTCGGAGAAGCCCTCCGATGACTGTGCCTGGAACTTGCGGAGTTCGCGCTGGTCGCTGTCGAGAACCGCTTCCTTGATCGAGCACTTGAGCCGGCGGTTCTTGCGGTCGATCTCGAGAACCTTGAAGGTGACCTTGTCGCCTTCCTTCACGGCTTCGCTCGGGTGCTGAACGCGGTTCTGCGCGATCTGAGAGACGTGAATGAAGCCGGTCACGCCGTCGCACAGCTCGATCTCGACGCCGTTGTTGTCCAGCGTCTTGACGATGCCGCTCTGGATCGAGTTCGTCGGGAACCGCTTCTCGATGCCCTTCCACGGGTCATCGGACAGCCGGCGCAGCGAGAGGCCGATCTTCTGCTTGGACTTGTCGACTTCATAAACGCTGACCGTCACCTGGTCGCCGACCTTGAGGACCTGCGACGGGTCTTTCACATCGTTGAGCCACGAGAACTCGGAAATGTGCAGCAGGCCTTCGAGGCCGTTCTCGAGCTGGACGAACGCCCCGTAAGTGACGAGGTTCTTCACGACGCCGGTGACGACATCGCCGACGTTGTACGTGTTGTCGAGGGCGTCCCACGGGTCGGTCATGGTCTGCTTGAGCCCGAGCGACAGGCGGCGGTTCTTGACGTCGATATTGAGGATCTTGACCTGGATCTCCTGGCCTTTTTCGAGCACTTCCTTCGGATGGTTGATCTTCTTGACCCAATCCATGTCGGAGATGTGCAGCAGACCTTCGATGCCGTCGGCGATCTCGACGAAGGCGCCGAAGTCGGTCAGGTTGTTCACCTTGCCGGGAACGGTGTCGCCGATCTTGAACCGACTCTCGATGCCGTCCCACGGATGGGACTGGGTGTCCTTATAGGAAAGGGAGATGCGCTTCTTGGTCTTGTCGATTTCCTTCACGACGACCTGGATCGAGTCGCCGGATTTGACGATGTCGCTGGGATGCCGCACGTTGCGCGCCCAGGACAGGTCGGAAATATGGACCAAGCCCTCGACGCCTTCTTCCAGCTCGACGAACGCGCCGAAGTCCATCAGGTTCTTGACCTTGCCCTGATACCGGCGGCCGGGCTCGTAGCGCTGGTCGACGGTGGCCCACGGATCGTCCTTCTTCTGCTTGAGGCCAAGGCCGATCTTGCCCTTCTCGTTGTCGATCTTGAGAATCTTCGCCTCGATCTCCTCGCCGACCTGCACGACTTCCTTCGGATCCGTGATGACGGACCAGCTCAGGTCGTTGCGGTGGATGAGGCCCTCGACCCCGTCGCCGAGATCGATGAACGCGCCGTACTCGACGATGCGGGAAACGGTCCCCTTGATCATGTCGCCGACCTGATACTTCGAGAACAGCTCTTCGCGGCGCTTGTTGCGCGAACTCTCGACAACGGCGCGCTCGGACACGACGACGTTCTTCCGGCGGCGGTCGAACTCGGTCACGGTCATCGGGAACGACTTGCCCATGAACTCCTTGGTGTTCTTGCCGTGCGAAAGCTGGCTCTGGGGCAGGAAGGCGCGCACGCCGCCGATATCGACGTTGTAGCCGCCCTTGATGCGCTCCTTGAGCACGCCCTCGATCGGGGTCTTGTTGTTGAACGCGGTCTGGATGTCTTCCCAGGCGTCCGCTTCGCGGGCGCGGCGGTGGCTGAGGGTCAGCTGGCCATTTCCGTCGTCGACGCGTTTCACATACACGCGGATCTTCTCGCCGACCTTCAGGTCCTTCGTGCTGCCTTCGAACTCCTCGGAGGAAATGACGCCGTCGCTCTTGTAGCCGAGATCGACGTAGACGCCGGTCGGGGTGATCTCGATGATCGTTCCCGTCACGATCGCGCCGTTGCGGATTGTTTTGAACTCACCGCTCATCTCCCGTTCGAGTTCTTCCATGGTCATGTTGGAATCGTCCATGGGGGCTTCCTGCTTGGATGTAGCGGTAGAATTCTTGTCTGACATACGTTCCTCCGTCTGGATATGGGCATCCTTGACTGTTGCGATTGAAATGATCCGGTCCACCACCTGTTCGATGGTAAGGTCGGTTGTATCCACGAGAACTGCACCGTCCGCCTGTTTCAGCGGGGCGACCTCACGATTGGAATCGATCTCGTCACGTTTCGCGATCTCTTCCATGAGGCTTTCGAGACTGCCGGCAAACCCCTTCGCCTGAAGCTCCTCGAGGCGTCTGCGGGCCCGCTCCCGGATGGAAGCGGTGAGGAATATCTTGGTTGCGGCTTCGGGAAACACGACCGTCCCGATATCCCGGCCGTCCACGACCCAGTGGCCCCGCGAGCCGATCTCGCGCTGCATCTTCGTCATGCACTCGCGAACCTTCGCGTCCTTGGCCACGTGGGAAACGTTCCGCGAAACCTCGGGATCGCGGATCGCTTCGGTGACGTCGTGATTATCGAGAAAGACCGCCGGAAGGGCCGAACCCTTCCGCTCGACAAACCGGATGCTCGACGAACGAGCGCAGGTATACAGACGCTGCTGATCGGCGAAATCGATCTTGTTGCTCAAGGCCTTGAATGTGATGGCGCGATACATCGCGCCGGTGTCCAGGTAGGACCATCCAAGCTTTTCGGCAACCCTCTTGGCGACGGTGCTTTTCCCCGCACCGGCCGGCCCATCGATCGCGATGACGCTCGCTGCGCGGGCATCACTCTTGCGATCTGACATCACGACGACTCCTCGAAAAATACGCCTTCGAAAAGGAAAGACGTAGACTTAGTGGCAGCCAATGTACACCATTTTTCGTCGTAATGCAAGAGAAAAATATCGGCCGGAAACGCGCTCCCCCCGCGGCTTGCGGACGGCCCCGGCCGGTTCAGCGTGCGAGACTTCTCAGCAGCCGTTCGAATCCGGGAAACGAGATGTCGATATGCTCGGTGCCGCGAAGCCGCGTGACGCCGTCGGCGATCAGACCCGCGACCGCCAGGCTCATCGCCAGACGATGGTCGCCGTGCGATTCGCTCACGGCCGGCGCGCGCAGGCGCGGCCCACCGGCGATCCGGAAGCCGTCGTCCAGCTCCACGGCGTCGACGCCGAACGCCCGCAACTCCCGGATCATGCACTGGATCCGGTCGCACTCCTTGCGCCGGAGCTCGACCGCACCCCGCACCTCCGAAACGCCCTCGGCGACCGACATGGCCACGGCGAGCACGGGAAGTTCGTCGATCAGTCCCGGTACCTCCTCCGGCCCGATGGTGACCCCGTGAAGCCCGGCCCCGCCGACGGCCACGTCGCCGCGCGGCTCCCAGTCGTCGTTCGGAGACGGGGAAATGCCGACGTTGCCGCCCATGCGCCGAAGAACCTCGAGATAGGCCGTGCGCCCCGGATTGAGCGAAAGATCGCGGAACGTGACGAGGCTGCCGGGCAGGCACGCCGCCGCGATGGCGATGAACGCCGCGCTGCTGGGATCGCCCGGGACGGTCACGTCAAAAGCATGCGGTATAATACCGCCTGTTATAGTATGCTCGAGGCCCTCGGTCCGGACCGGGACGTCCATCAGCCGGAGCAAACGCTCCGTGTGATCCCGCGTGAGGAACGGTTCGCGCACCGTCGTCTCGCCGTCCGCCGACAGGCCGGCGAGCAGGATCGCCGACTTGACTTGCGCCGAGGCGACCTCCATCGTCCAGTCGATCGGATCGAGCAGCTCCCGCCCGCGGATCGCCAACGGCAGTCGCGAGCCGTCGTCGCGGCCGTCGATCGTCGCCCCCATCTCGCGCAGTGGTTCGACGATGCGCCGCATTGGGCGGTTCCGGAGGGAATCGTCGCCGGTCAGGACGGCGAAGACGGGGGCGCCCGCCAGGACGCCGGCGAGAAGGCGAGCGGTGGTTCCCGAGTTGAGACAGGGGAGAATACGCGACGGTTCTCGAAATCTCGCCGCGCCGCCGGGACCGTGGATCGTCGCCTCGGATTCGCCGTAATAATCGATCTCGACGCCGAGAGCCCGCAGCGCTCCGACCGTCGCCGCGATGTCCCATCCCCGCCCGAGATGCCTGACCCGGCAGGGCCCGTCCGCGAGCGCGCCGAGAAGGAGCGTCCGGTGGGAGATGGATTTGTCGCCCGGCAGTTTCACCTCGCCGGCGAGTTTCGAAGCGCGCTGGATCTCGAACAGTTGCGTCACGATATCTCTCCCCGGTCCGCCGGAATGAAATGTGTCAGGATGGTTTGCCGACCATGATCGCGAGAATCTGCTCGTCGGTCTCGAGCATTCCCGGCGCGGCGATGCGGCCGATGTTCCTCAGGCTCTCCTCGATCGTGTTGCCGATGACGCCGTTACTGAGAGGCAACCGGAGCCCCTCCATGGCCATGAACGCGCCCTGGAACGCGGCATCGACGGCGCAGACCAGCTTGACCGCACAGCCGACCTTGGCGCCGTCGCAAATAATACCGGTTATACTTGCCACCATATTGTTGACCGCCGCCCCGATCGTGTCGAGGCCTCCTCCCAGCAGATGGGCGGCGCCCGCCGTCAGCCCGCTTCCGGCGCAGACGACGCAGCCGCACATGGCCGAGAGGGTGCCGGTGTGATACTTCAGGATCGAGGTGACCGCGTGGGCGAGGGCCAGCGCCTCGGTGAGCTGGTCCTGCGTGCTGCGGAGCTGCTCGGCCAGAATGAAAAGCGGGAGCGTTACGGTGAGGCCCTGGTTCCCCGAGCCGGCCGAGGTCATGACCGGCAGGCTGCAGCCCGACATGCGGGCGTCGACCGCCGCGGAGGTGAGAAGTTTCGCCCGGTTGATCAGGTCGTTTCCCATCCAGCCGTTCTCGAGCAGCTTCCGGTACGCCAGGCCGATGTTGAGGCTTCCTTCGCCCTGCAGGCCGGCTTCCGCGACCTTCCGGTTCATCGCGACGCCTTCGAGCAGAAAGTCGCGCGTGCCGCGGCCGAGAAGCGGAAGCGAATGGTATAACTCGACGAATGGCATCTCGGCGATGGCGCGTCGGCGCTCGATGACCTCACTCGAGGCCGAGCCCGGCTTCGGGGCAACCTTATGGACGACGCGGCCGTCTTTCTCCAGAAGCGTCAGGTTCTCGTGGCTGTCGGCGATGATCGCGCGGCCTGTACCTTGGTCGCTTTCGACATCCGCCTCGATCCGGAGTCCGGCCTGCTTCTGATCGATATGGAGTTGCACCGCCCCGTCCGCAACCATCCGGCGTGCTTTCTCCAGCCACGCGGCGTCGATGCTCGACAACAGCCGCAGGTCCGGCGTCGCGTGAGGCGCGTGAACGCCCAGAGCCGCCGCAAGCGGGATGCCGTGCGCGCCCCCCGTGCCGGGGATGCCGACTTCCATCGCATTCTTGAACAGGTTCGTCGAGACGTTCAGCCTGATCTTCCGGACCGTCCCTCCCGCCTGACGCGCCGCATGGCACGCCGCAAGCGCGATGGTGACCGGTTCGGTACATCCGCAGGCCGCCTTGACGTCACACCGAAGAGCATTCTCGAACCGCTCGACCGACATACTGCCCCCCACCCATCTGAGTTCATGCAACTGTACCACGCCCGCGCTTCCCTCGCAACGAAACCGCGCGGAAAAGCCCTGCTGGTGTCGGGGCGGGTTTCACCCCGCTGTGAACACGATACTACTCGTCTCATATGTTAGGCGACAGCTATCACGAGTAAAATATATTGCCGCCGGACCGACATGGCACAGCCGTTCGCCCTGAGCTTGTCGAAGGGCGAGTGCATTCGTGCTTCGACAAGCTCAGCACGAACGGTATCGAGTATGCGGGTGATTGTCGTGTTACCTGGGAGACGAGTAGTAATGTGTGGTATCTTCATGACAATCTGACGGCGGAGGTGCGGCATGCTCGAGCGGCGGAAACTGGGAACATCGGGCGTCGAGGTAACCAGACTGGGATTCGGAACCCTCACCATGAGCCCGATGCAGCGCGGACTCGACATCGAGGCCGGCGGCGATCTCCTGCTGCGCGCCCTGGAAGCGGGCATCCGGTTCATCGACACGGCGCAGATGTACGGCTCGTATCCGCAGGTTGCCTCGGCCCTGCGGCGCTGGACCGGCGAACGGCCGGTCGTTGCGACCAAGTCGGCGGCGAAAACCGAAGAGGCGATGAACGTCGCGATCGACGAGGCGCTGAACGCCCTCGGCCTGCCTGCCATCGACGTGTTCCTCCTCCACGCCGTGCGTGACGAAGCGGATTTCCGTGAACGTGAAGGGGCGCTGAACGCCCTGTTGGCCGCTAAACGGACCGGGCGCGTTCGCGCGATCGGCGCGAGTTCGCATTTCGTCGGAGTGATGCGGCTTCTTGCCGCCGACCCGCGGTTCGACGTGCTCCACCCGATGCTGAACCGCGACGGCTTCGGCATCATCGACGAGTCGCTCGATGCGATGCTGGACGTGCTCGCCGGGGCAAAACGACAGGGAAAAGGCGCGTATGCCATGAAGCCCCTCGGCGGCGGGCACTTGCGGGGCGACGCGAAAGCCGCCCTGGAATGGGTGCTCGGCAGACCCGAAGTCGATGCGATCGTCGTCGGGATGACCGGCGACGACGAGTTGAAGATGAACGTGGCGACGGCATCCGGAAACCCCGTCGATCTCGAACTCGAACGGCGGGCGATGCATCAGCGACGCCGCCTCTTCATCAACGAGGCGCTCTGCCGTCATTGCGGCCTGTGCATCAGCCTCTGCCAGCAGAACGCCCTTTCGTTCCGGGAAGGGAAAACGGCGCCCGCCATCGACGAAAAGAAATGCATCGTCTGCGGCTACTGCGCCCCCGGCTGCCCCGCCTTCGCCATCAGAATAATATAAAATAAGATATAATAATCAGTCCGGGGCTTTGCTGGTGAGACTGCTCGCCTGGCCAGGACCGGGAATGCCGGCGGTCTGCGCGGGGGCGATGACCAGGGTTGGGTGATACGCCGACTCGAGGCCGGGAAGTTCGATCTCGCGCTCGCACCCCGTTTCGAGAGACCGCCTGACGAGCCGAAAGTTCCCTTGCCGAAGCGACAGGAAGAGCGTCTCGCGTCCGTCGGGGGAAACGCTCGGTTGCCAGTCATACGGGCGGGCCTGGGAGACCTGCTCTTCGTCCCAGGTGCCGTCGGGCCGGCGACGCAGCCGGAAAATGGCGGACGTCTGACCCACGCGTCGGGTGAACAATACGGGGTCTCCGCCGTTTGGACCGGTGGCGACTTGCCAGTTTCTCCCGCCGTGGACGATGGTCCGCTCGCTGCCGTCTGCAAGGTCGTGTTCGCACAGATCGAAGCTCCCGTCCGGGTTCACCCGCGACAGCAGGATGACGTTGGGGGCATACCATGCGGGCTGTCCCCCGGGGCGGCCATCCCCCGAAATTGTCTGCCAGGCGCTTTCGCGTCCGGGATGCTCCGCGAGATCGATCATGCCGACTTCGGTGGAGCCGTCCGGCAGCTCCAGCACCGCGAGAATCCGGTCGTCCCAGGGTGACGGCTGGGCCCAGCCAACGCTGGCTCCTGCCGAGGGCGAGTCCCAGCGCCAGCGTTCTTCGCCGGTCGGCGTGAACGCTGTCAGACCGAAGACGCCCGAGGCGCGCTGAACCGTCGCCAGGATGAGATCGTGCCGTGCCCAGTATGCGGGGTTCCCCTCGGGTTCGGGGGTTCTGGTGATCGGTTCGAGACGGATCGTCCCGGACGTTTCCGCGGCCCAGTACAAATCCCAGATGTTCTGACGCTTCCCTGAAAGCAGAAGCCGCTCTTCGGCCGTTGCGGCTGACGGATTCGCGAAGAAAAGACTGAACCAGAGAACCGCCGGTATGAGCGGAACCCTGGTGAGCGGCTCTTTCATGATGACCTCCTGCGGCGATGAAACCTGGCGTCGTGGTCGGCTCATTCTAGCAGATACGGCTTCGGAGACAAAGCGTGTCCGTGACGTGGTGGTCGATTGATTCCTGCGCGACAAAAGACATGAGAGTGTTCCCGTTCGTGCTGAGCCTGTCGACGCACGAGAGCCTCACGCCCTTCGACGAGCTCAGGGCGAACGGATGAGTTTCATTCTGGAGATGATCCGCCCAAGTGGCCTGCGAGAAAGCCGCTGGAAAACGCCCACTGGAGGTTGAACCCCCCGCACGGGCCGTCGAGGTTCAGCACCTCGCCGCAGAAGAAGAGACCTTTTACGAGCCGGCTTTCGAGTGTCTCGGGCCGGATTTCCTTCAGGGAAACGCCGCCGCGCGTCGCCATCGCCTGTTCGAAACCTCCGTGCCCCGTCACCGTCAGCGGCGTCCAGGCGAGCAATTTGATCAGACGGTCGCGAAGGGAGGGCGGGACCCGGCACGGCGCGAGAAACGGGTCGATACCGGCGAGAAGGCAGAGTTCGCGGGAAAGTGGCGCGGGAACGAGCGTTGCGACGAGTTCGCCGATGCGCAGCTGCGCGTGCTCGGATGCATATTTTCTGAGATGAATCCGTATTTCCTCTTCGTTTCTTCCTTTTGTGAGATTCGCGAGAAGAGGGACCTCGCCGTGACGCGCGAGCAGCGGTGTGATCTCGCGGGCAAGATCCAGAACGACGGGCCCGCGGATGCCCTCGTTCGTGAAGATCAGATCGCCGACGGCGCGCGCGTGCTTCGCTTTCGGGAGATCGATGCGCAGTTCCGCCTTGCCGATCGTGTCAGCCCGACAGTTCTTCACCCATGTCTCCTTCGTTTTGAGCGGCAGCATGGCGGGAAACACGTCCGTGACGGTGTGGCCGGTTGAGCGGGCAAAACCATATCCGTCGCCCGAGCCGCCGAGCGACGGATATCCCATGCCGCCTGTCGCGATTATTATATAATTAGATGAATAGAAATGGTCCGGGGTTTCCAGGCCCTCGACGCGGCCGTTCGCAAAGCGCAGGCGCTTCACCCGGCGCTCCGTCGCGACTTCGACGCCGAGTCGCGCCAGTTCGGCCTCGAGGGCAGACGTGACGGTTGCGGCGTCGTGCGTGACCGGGAACACCCGGAACCCGTCCGGCGCATGTGTCTGCACCCCGATCTCCGCGAGGAAGGCAATGAGGGCACGGTGGTCGAACGCTTCGAGAGCGGGCTTCATGAACCGGCCCTCCCGACCGAACCGGCCGATGAATGTCGCCGTGTCGAGGGTGTTGGTGATGTTGCACCGACCCCCGCCCGATGCCCGTAACTTGGCACCGGGGTGGGAACGTTGCTCGATCACCAGTACCCGCGCTCTCCGTCGGGCCGCGGTGATGGCCGCCATCATCCCGGCCGGCCCCGCGCCCGCGACGATCAGATCCCACTGGCTCATACGCGACGATCTTCCTTCAGGCCATTGTATCGCTGAGAAGCTCCAAAAAACTTCGGATTCAGGGAGACATCCGCAGATTCAGGAGGGATCGGTATGCCAAACGAATCCCACATCCCAGAAAAAACGCCCCTTCCTTTCGGAAGGGGCGTTTCGGGAGCGATTACAGGTCGCCGAATCCGTCGGCCGCCGGGGAGGCGGTTGCAGCGCCTTCGGCCGGCTTGGGTTCAGGAGCCGCGGCCGGAGCGGGGGCTGCTGCCGGAGCGGCAGGCTCAGCGGCCGGAGCCGGAGCGGCAGGCTTGGCGGGCTCGTCGAATCCGCCGAAACCGCTGTCCGCCGGGGCTGGGGCGGGTGTCGCGGCCGGGGCGGGCGTCGCGGCCGGGGCCGGAGTCGCCGGCGCGGGCGTTGCGGGGGCCGGTGCGGCGGCCGGTTCCTGCTGGACGGTATCGGTCGCAAGATCGTCACCGAGCAGGCCTTCCTCGTCTTCGGCCAGGATCGTGTCATCGGAGCCCATCAAGGGATCGTCCTCGTCTTGCATCCCCATGGCGCTGGAAGCGATACCCGCGGTCTTCGGGTCGGGCAGTTTGAGCGTGCCGTCCTTCACGGCGAGGTTGGCTTCTTCCTTGTAGCGGTGCTCGGTCGGGTTGAAGCCGAGAACATACTGGACCTTGGGCGAGTAGCTGACCGTGAGACCGGCCACGACAACGGCCACCATGCTCATGAGCTTGATCAGAATGTTGAGCGACGGCCCCGACGTGTCCTTGAATGGATCGCCGACCGTGTCGCCGACGACGGTCGCCTTGTGGCAGTCGGAACCCTTGCCGCCGAACTGGCCGGACTCGACGTATTTCTTCGCGTTGTCCCAGCTGCCGCCGGCGTTCGCCATCATGACGGCGACCGTGAAACCGGTCGAGAGGCCGCCGATCAGCAGGCCCATGATGCCGCTCGGCCCGAGGAACAGGCCGACGAGGATCGGGACGATGATCGCCATGAGGCTGGGCGTGATCATTTCCTTCTGGGCGCCCTGGGTCGAGATCGCGACGCAGGATGCGTAGTCGGCCTTGGCGCCGGCTTCACCCTTCAGCAGGCCGGGGATTTCCTTGAACTGGCGGCGGACTTCCTCGACCATGCTGTGCGCGGCGCGGCCGACGGCCTTCATCGTCATCGCGCAGAACACGAAGACGAGCATCGAGCCCAGGAACACGCCGACGAGCACCTGCGGGTTCATCAGGTTCACGTCGTAGAAGGTCATGAAGTCGTGCATGGTGGCGAACTGCACGGGAACCGGCTTCTTCTCGACGAAGATGAACTTGTCGATCAGCTCGCCCGAGGTGTTGGCCATGCGGATCAGGCCGACGCGCAGTTCTTCGACGTAGGCGCCGAGCAAGGCCATGGCGGTGAGGGCGGCGGAGCCGATCGCGTAGCCTTTGCCCGTCGCGGCGGTCGTGTTGCCGAGCGAGTCAAGGGCGTCGGTGCGCTTGCGCACTTCGGGATTCATGTGGCACATCTCGGCGTTGCCGCCGGCATTGTCGGCGATCGGGCCGTAGGCGTCGGTGGCGAGCGTGATGCCCAGCGTGGCGAGCATGCCGACCGCGCCTATGCCGATGCCGTAGAGACCCATGGCGGAGTTCTCGAAGCCGCCTGCGAAGCCGTAGGCGAACAGAACCGCGACGCCGACCGTGACGACCGGGATACCGGTCGACATCATGCCGTTGGCCATACCCGCGATGATGACGGTGGCCGGGCCGGTGGTCGACTGGCCTGCGACTTCCTGGGTCGGCTCGTAATCGCTGGCGGTGTAATACTCGGTCGCCCAGCCGATGATGATGCCCGAGATCAGGCCGGCGAGGATCGAACCGAACACGTTGAAGTGACCGGGCAGCATGATGTAGGTCAGCACGCCGGCGGCGATGCCGGTCAGGACAGCCGAAACGTTGATGCCCCAGCCGAGCGAACCGAGCAGGTCTTTCTGGGTCGCGTCCTCGTGGGTCTTCACGAAGTAGACGCCGATCAGCGAGGCGAAGATGCCGACGCCGGAAATGGCCATCGGGAGCAGGATTGCGTTCAGCTGGAGGTTCGCATACTGGCCGATGCCGAACGCCGAGGCGCCCAGGGCGGCCGTGGCGAGGATCGAGCCGCAGTAGGATTCGTAGAGATCGGCGCCCATGCCGGCGACGTCGCCGACGTTGTCACCGACGTTGTCGGCGATGACGGCGGGGTTGCGGGGATCGTCTTCGGGAATGCCGGCTTCGGTCTTGCCGACCAGGTCGGCGCCGACGTCCGCGGCCTTGGTGAAGATGCCGCCGCCG